>JAAZUV010000146.1 GCA_018623995.1 Methanobacteriota archaeon | reverse complement strand
GTTGGTTAGCCCTAAAGCAGCCTTGTTTGCGATAATGTCGTTGAAAATGGCATATGCATCAACCGAATGGACGGTAATGCCAAGTTCCAATCGTAGGCTGTTGATGAGTGTGGCAAGTTTGCTGTTGTACGATGCAACTTCCGATGCTATGTTCTGTTGCTGCGTTTGACTGCGACTCAGAATTTCTGGAGTCTTCTCCAAAGGCGGCAGGTTTGGAATGATGAAGGTGGTTGCGCCTGCAGTTTCGAGTTGCCGTATGTGGCTCTCCATGTTTGTAACAATCGTGTCTGCGTTCGCAGTACCGTAAAGGAAATCATTTCCTCCAGCCCATAATGAAACAACATCGTTCGCAGCAAAACTCGATTGAACGTTTGCGAGATAACTTGTGATTTGTGAACCTACATTTGGAAGCAAGAGATAGGAGAACCCCGCCCCTGTTTGCGCTCCACCAAAGGCACGATTGTCACCTGCAGATGTTCCGGATCCATGTGTTGTTGTCACGCCGTATGCCTGAGACAAATATTCGACCCAAACCATCCCGTTGGAAAATCGGCCTTGCCAATAAGGAGGGACATCAGGTACATTGAGAACAGAATCCTTGGCATTGCCCATGTCGCTAAGCGAGTCGCCAAAGACCAGGAGGTTTCCAATCGAGGGAATCAACTGGTTCTGGAAAACGGTGAACGTACGCTCTGATTGGGCCAATAAAGCCCCTGAAGCATCGTACAAGTTTGCCTCAAATTTGTAAAAGTGGTTTGCGTTGTAGAAATGCTTCAACTCGACAACGTTCGATGTCACCGTGCCCGTGGCCTTGAACACAATTGAACCGGAATCGAGTAGAGAATTATCGGCATCCGACAAGGTCCAATCGATCGTGTAATTGACGTTAAATTGAGCATTTTTCAACTGCACATCCATTGGGACTGTCTCGCTTGAGAGCCAGTCAAATCGTGGTACTTCAATGTCAAATTCAATTGCTCGACCATCGGCATGAGCTGGCAAAGGTACGAGAAGGCTTGACACTATGAGAACGGCCAAGAACAATTGAGAGCGCATGGATGCCAACCAACGTGCTGTGTTTCGATTCCACACATAAAACAACATCGACGTCTTGCGCTGAAGGCAATACGTTCGGAACATTTATTCAAGGCACAACACGACCTCTCGATATGTCCGATGAGAATGCATGGAGTGTCGAGGAAGCCATTTCCAATTTGAAAAATGCGATGAATGAAAGCAACCATAGCGCCAGCGACGTCTTTTCTTCCATCGATACAAACGGTGATGGAGAAATCAATGGCCCAGAGTTGTACAAGGGGCTTCTTGAGCACCTTGGAGACGCATTGTCCCCGGGTCAGGTTTCGATGATCATCAAGGCACTGGATGCCAACGAAGACAACCGAATCGACCTCTCTGAACTTACGGCTGCTCTCGAAGAAGAGGAATAATCCCCAAAAGTAACGCCCATGTTACTGCATCTTCTATAACGCAACGTTCAATGTGGACGTATGGCAGGAACGCACGGCGATGGGCACTTCTACACTGGTTTCCCATTCATTTTCTTTGGACTTCTCATCCTTGCAGGAATCCTTGCAATTGTTTTGCACAAGCGTTGGAAAGGATTACCAAAGATTGGTGAGAAGTTCTACGATCCAATTGTTTTGTTTCTCGGATTGTGGTGTTTAGCCGGCCTGCTCATCGATGCATTCGCACACATTGCAGGAAATGTTGATGACACATTCTTCACACCATGGCACGCTGTGTGGTATTCGGGCGCTGCTGCTTACGGAGCCTACATCTTCTACGCCATTCTTCCGAACGGAGGCATCCAGCAACTGATTCGAGAACCATTCAGTACGCTCAAAGGTGTAGAGATTCAACACCGTGCAGGCGTGTATGGAATCATCATCTTTGCAGTTTCTGGGTTTGGTGATTTGATATGGCACGAAACGCTCGGTGTTGAAGAGAACACAGACATCCTGCTTTCACCGACGCATATTGGTTTGTTCATCGGTTTGATGATGTCCGTGACCGCACCGCTTTGGTCTGCATGGGCAGATTCAACTTCAGGAAAGAATGGCCTTCCATCGCAACTGCTGATCGTTTTTGGTGCCGGTGCCGCATGGTGTGTAGCGCTCCTCATGGTTCGTTACGCGAATCTCTGGTTCGCTCCACTGCAAAGTTACTGTTACTCAGGCAGCCTTGATTTCTGCGACAATCAAGATTACAACTTTGCACTCGAGCAAGGACTCAAATCACTCTTCATTCAAGCCGCTTTGACATCTGCAGTTCTTGCAATCTTCCTTCAACGATGGAAGCCTGCACGAGGGGCCATGTTCACACTCTTCATGTTCCATGCCATTGGTGTCTGGGTCTATTCAGAATTTGATTCAAACAACCTGACGATGGGGATCACACTCGCCATCGTAGCTGAAGTCCTAGCCCTAGGCTACGACCGTATTGGCCCCAAGGCGTACATTCCATTGATGGCAGCAAGCCAAGTCATGGTGTTCATGATCTATGGACTCATCAGTGTAGGCGACATTGCAGACACATCCTACTGGATTGAAGGTGTCAACATTCACGTCATTCCGTTTGGTTGGAGCATCCATTCAACGATTGGATCGATTGTGGTCTGTGCATCAATCGGTTGGTTTGCAAGTCTGATTGCATTCCCTCCCCGGCAACCGAAAGCGATTGAAATTGAGTGATTATTCCTCTTCAATGATGCGTTTTGATTTCGGCATCCACAGGAAGACAATGACTGCCGCAGTAAGGGAAATGACTGCGGACCCAGCTGCAGAAGACGTCATTCCAGTCATGAATGCTTCACGTCCGATATCAATCAATTCCTGTCCACCGGGCACACCCATATCTCGCAATTGTTCCCCGATTCGTATGGCTGCTGGGAACGAAACGCTTGGATCTGCTGCGAGCGTACTCGCATCGATACTCTCTGGCATAACAAATGAATCGCGATAGAATTCATTCAACAGCGAGCCTCCGATGGCAATACCCATCGCACCACCAATTTCTCGGCTCGCATCGTTGGTTGCACTACCGACTCCTGCTTTGTCCCCAGGAATCGCTTCCATGATGAGACTCGTTGAGGGAGCCATGGTAAGTCCCATCCCGATTCCAAGAATGAAGAACACCGCCATCATAACGATGTAATCCGATTCGATGGTCACTTGCGTGGCAAAGAGGAGCATGCCGATCGTAAGGAGAAACAGCCCTGCAGAAACAACGCGATGACGACCGAACTTGTCGACAAGACGATCGCTGTTCGCTGCAGCAGGCATCAGACCAAGAGGAAGTGGAAGGAGATGCAGTGCCGCATTCAATGCTTCATGACCTCGAACCAATTGGAAATGGAGCATTTGTGTGAACATAAACGAAAACATCACGAAGAAGGCGAGGCTAACAGCAATCAATCCAGTAACAAACCCGGGTTCTTTGAAGAACGACATTGGTAGCATTGGATGTTCTACGCGCCGCTCCCACATGGCGAAGAGGAACAGCAAAATTGCAGCCAATCCGGTGAGGAGTAGCGTCTCAGTCGATGTCCATCCAAGATTTGGCGCCTCGATAATCGTAAACAAGAATGTGCCCAATGCTGCAATCGATAGAAGCGAACCGATAGGGTCCAGTTTTGTTTGCTTCCCATCTTTCGATTCTGGAACGATGATTGCACAAAGCAGGATACAAACGAGTGCAACTGGGACATTGATCCAGAACACCATGGACCAATCGAAGGTTTGGACAGCCCACCCACCAACAAAGAGTCCTATTGGAGCACCTATGCCAGCCATTGCAGCCCATATTCCGATAGCTTTGGGTCGCTCTTCAGGCGGGAAAACGGTGACAACAATCGACAGTGTTGATGGCATAATCATCGCAGCTCCAAGTCCCATGACTGCACGAGCAGCAATGACTTCGCCACTGGTCTCAGCATACATTGCGGTCCAAGCTGATGCAGTACCGACAATGAGCAGACCAACCTGCAAAGCAGAGCGTCGACCAAATCGATCGCCAATGGCCCCCATTGTAAGGAGTGCACCGCCAAAGACAAGTGCATAGGCGTCTAGAATCCACTGGAGTTCAGTATTGTCTGCATCAAGATCGACTGAGAGTTCTGGCAGAGCAACGTTGAGCGTGACATTGTTCAACATCACCACAACGAGGCTGACGCTCATAAGCGCCAGAATCCTCCAGCGTAGAGGATGTCCTGTCTTCAAGTCACCTTCCAC
>JAAZUV010000145.1 GCA_018623995.1 Methanobacteriota archaeon | reverse complement strand
GCACCAGCCGCTGAAGCAGCCGTCGAAGCTGCTCCTGCAGCTGTTGCAGTCGGTGGCGCTGCATCCGAGGAGCTCACTGCATTGATGGGCGGGGACCGCTCACTGACAATTCTCTTTGGTTCACAAACTGGCAATGCTGCTGGACTTGCCGAGAAAACGGCAAAGATGGCTTCCAACTATGGTCTTGAAGCGAGCGTCGTCGACATGGATGGCTACGACAAATCCAATCTCGCCAACATCAAGCGCCTCCTCGTCATTACCTCAACATGGGGTGAGGGAGAAATGCCAGACAATGCTGAGGCATTGTGGCAATCAGTTCAATCCGATGCTCCTGCACTTGCATCTATGCATTACTCCGTTTGTGCCATTGGAGACACATCCTACGATGAGTTCTGTAAGGCAGGTCTTGATTGGGATGGAAAACTCGCAGGTCTTGGTGCAACAAGTGTGCAAGAAATCAAACTCTGCGATGTGGACTTTGAGCCACCGTGGGCCGAGTGGGTGCAAGAAGCACTTCCTCGCATCGCCTGTGTTGACGATTCAGGAACGCTCCAAGTTGAACTCATTGAGGAAATGATCGCTTACGGAACCTCTGATGACGACGATGTCATCGAAGGTGACTTCGCTCCTGGAATCATCGATGCAACTGAAATTCAAGTAGAGCTCGAATTGTTCCGCTACTGTCCTGCTCAAGGAGAGCGAGGTTGGGACGTTGTCGCTACGGCTGTCCCTGCATCAGCATCGCTCGAAGACTTGTTCACAACTTTCCAACGAGACGTTGACGGAAGTTTCGCATTCCGTCGAGGCGTTGTCGGTGGAACGGCAACAACAGGTGTTCGTGCGAACGGACGTGTCGTTCTCTCAGACGTTGCTCGTGTGGGAGATCTTGTTTCCAACGGCCGACTGAAAATCGAGCCTCTGCCGGGTTACCCGGTCATCCGTGACCTGATTGTCGATACTCGAAAGTTCGAAGAAAACCGAAGCAAAGCAAGTCCATGGATGCAAGCTGATCCTCGTGAAGGAGAGCGCTTGCTCAGTGGACAAGCCGTTGGCGTCCTTGCCTCTGAAACGGCACTTGCTCTTCACCAGATGAACGCCGTATCAAGCCACATGCTCGTTCACGGCATGTCCGATACGGTCGATTTCGACTCGGAATACGAAGGACCTGGTATTCATCTTCAGCGATGGGTCCGCATCAACGATCCACGAACCTCAGAAAAGCACCGTGCTCAATTGATGGCATCGCTTCAAGGGAAGGGCGGTATTTGGAGCGAAGCAGACTCTGCTTCAATTGCTCGACATGGCGCTACAGGTGCTATGCTCTCAAACACGCTCAACGACGCCCGAAGCCGTTTGCTTACTGAATACAAGAACGCTGGCCGTCATGGACGACTCGTCAAGTGGTACGGACGCTCGGTCAAGTGGTCTGGAAAACTCAACGAAACAACGCTCTATCGACAAGTTCTCGGTCCGTTGGGTCTTGTTTCCAACGTCTTCTCTGGTGTATCCGCACGAATGATGCTCGGATTCACACGAACCGGTGGGCCTCCTATCCGAAGTCTCCAAGCTCTTCTCCTTCCACCAGCAGGTGTAGGTAAGATTCCGAACATGTTCAATGGCAAGGTTGAGGGGCATCACGAAGTTGTGAGTCTGTTCAACGAACTTGATCAGCGATTCTGAGGTGTTTTGATGAAGGTAGCCTACTATCCCGGAAATGTTGCAAGAGGCGCAATGATGGAGGTTGAGGATTGCATTCAGCCTCTTTGCAAAACCTTGGGAATCGATTTGATCGAACTTCCAAAAGCAACGTCTGATGGGGGTAACATCATCCGTCAGGCCTCACCACGTCTTCAACACGCACTTGCTGCAAGGAACCTTGCTCTCGCTGAAGAAAAGGGACTTGACATCATGACGTCCTGTGCAACATCGCACAGCATTCACTGCGATACGGCTGCAACCATGGAAGCAAATCCAGTGATGGCATCACAACTCAACAATCTTATCGCACGTACATCGAAGATTGAGTATGCAGGTGAATCCAAGTCTCGCCATCTTCTTCACCTACTCGTCGAAGAAATCGGCCTTGACAAGGTCAAAGCTGCCGTATTGAATCCTCTCAACATGAAGGTCGCTGCCTACTACGGCCCATACATGCAACGAGAAGGGTTCTGTGGAGAAGATGACCCGTTTGACCCACACTATCTTGAAGACCTCATCACTGCTCTCGGTGGTACGCCAGTTGCCTACGAAGCACGATGCCAAAGCGTTGGATCTCCAAGCCTTCTTACCAATGAGAAAACCGCACTCCGTATGACCGCATCGGTCCTCTCTGAAGCAAAAGCAAACGGTGCACAATTGGTTGTGAGTGCGTGCACCATCTCACATGCAAACCTCGATTCGTATCAGGTCAAAGCAGGTAAGGTCACTGGAAAGGATACCTCCGTTCCTGTGATTCATCTGGCAGAACTTGTTGCCTTTGCTCTAGGTCACTTCCCTGATCGACTCGCACAATTGCGAACTCGAGCCATGATCATTGGCGGTTGATGTCTCGGCCATCAAGAATTGGATTCCACGGATCGTTGGAATCTTCTTCAAAATCGAAGAGACTTTTCTGAGAACGAGAACGCGTATGCAGTGTAGGTGCACTGCTTGTTTTTTCTTCCTCTTGTTTCTCCATTCTTGCCTCAGAATCGTTCTGTGAATCCTTTTCTATAGATTTCAAACGAACCTTTTCTTGTTCCAAAAACTCAAGCGCAGATTGGTTTGTTTCTCCTTCAACAATGTTGAATTCGAGCAGTTTCCCTTCTTTGCGGATCTTGTACGATCCAAGGGGTGTTTCCAAACGCATTCGTCCGAGAACACTGTGCATTCGTTTCTCTCGATTTCTTGAAGCGTGGAGAACGTGGACATCTCGAGTATCGTTTGCAACGAGAACATGAACCGAACCACTTCGTTCCCGAGCGGTTCGACCACGACGTTGAATGGTTCGTATCGCACTGGAAACTGGCTCGTAAAACAACACCATGGATGCAGAAGGAACATCCAATCCCTCCTCGCCAACAGAGGTTGCAACAAGCACATTCATGTCGCCATTGCGAAAACGTTCAAGCTGCTCCAACTGTTGTTTCTGGGACATTCCTTCACGCTTTCCTCGCTTGCTTTGTCCAATGAAACGATCGACCACAGCATTTGGAATTTGATTCAAATCATCAACCAAATGGTCGACGGTATCTCTGTACTCACTGAAGATAAGAATTCGCTCATCAGGATGCGCTTCAAGATGCTCTTGAACGAGTTGACGGACATATGCTGGCTTTGGATGACACTCCTCCATACCTTGAACCGCCTGTCGGAAGTTGTGAACAACTTGCTTCTTCAGAAATCGGCTGGTTGAGCGTTCACCTTCTCGCAGTTGCTCATCTGCTCGTTCAAGATAGGAACGTGCAGATCGCAGGCCTTGTGTTTTCAACAAATCAAGAAGCATATGCATTCTTCGAACATCAGAGATACGCCGTGCTGCATCGTATCCTCTCGGATCTCTACGTGAAATAGCAATGCTCGCTCTCTGAGCAGCTTCTTCAATCAGTCCTGCAGTAAGATGGCCAGTTGGGGCGAGGAAACCTTGTCGTTTCAAAGCGTCTGTCTCTTCGAATTGATGCGCCTCAAGTGGCTCCAACAAGGCCAGCGTTTTCGCATCGAGCATGACCCGAATGGTTGCAATGTTCATATCAACTGCGTAGGGCTTGAGCAGGTCATCTTCTCGTTTTGCAACAAAGATCCGATTGACGTTAAGACGGCCCCACAGCTGTCGTATCGCATTTTGCGTTGAACCAGGACTTGCTGTAGCCGCCACGAGCCAAGGCTCAGAGGCTTGGGACTGATAGCGATCAGCGACTTGTGCAGTAGCATGATTGCCTTTTGCATGATGCGCTTCATCTATGATGAGAAGGCCGACGTTGTTCAAATGAATCAGGCCTGAATCGACATCGTTTCGTATCACTTGAGGTGTTGCAATGATGATGATTCCTTCGTTCCAGATATCCCCACGTTTCGCAGGACGGTCGCTCCCTGTGTAGGTGCGTACTTGCTCCGCATCGATCCGTATCCGTTCGAGAATCATCCGGCGCTGCTGCTCAACCAAGCCAACCGTTGGTGCAGTAATGACGATTTTTTCGATACCAGAATCCAAAGCATCCGCTATGCAGTTCCATTGAACCGCCGTTTTTCCGAATCCAGTTGGCATCACCAACAGCGTCGAACATCGAATGCATGCTTGC
>JAAZUV010000144.1 GCA_018623995.1 Methanobacteriota archaeon | reverse complement strand
GTTGGCCGAACATTGCTTCACTCTTGGACGCACATGATCGGTATCGCAACACCTCACCTCGCAGAAGATTGGTGGGCGCAACTTGGTGGAGAGGGACTGCTCGCTGCACATGTGATGGATGACATTCAAACCGTCACTGAAGAGGATCAAGCCCTCCTCGATGGAGAAGCATTGATTCGAGATCTCCTCGAACAAGCACGAAAAGTTCGCAGTGTTGCTGAGCGACACATCGATGGCGCAGCAACATCGCTCACCATCGTCACTTCTGCAGTTTGGAGAAACGCAATGGCAGAAATGGCATTGAACCACCTCTCTGAAGGAAACAACGTCAAGACGTTCATGGGCATTTTGACCCAATCCGAACTCGCTCAAGGTGAAACTCGAGGCGAACGTCTCGGATTCTGGAACAAGCGCATGCTTCCTCAAGTGTTCAAGTGGGATGATGAAAAGAAGCGTATCCTTCTTTCAACACTTGATGAAACACAGGTCTATGCCAATGCTTCTGATTTTATTGCAGAAGAACTCGGACTTGCATCGGTAGGCATCGTCCGTGGTGAAAGCGAAGAGGATGAGACTGGGAAAGCTGGCGTTGCAATGCCACTTTCACCCGCATTCATCTACGCTTGAGCTTCCTCTTCAACCGGTTCCGAAGAAACCTCAGGAGCAGTTGCTGGTTCAGTTTCAAGCGTTGGAACCGCTTTCTGTTGTGGGTGACTCGTCGGTGCTTTGACCGGTTTGAATGTGAAATATCCGGCAACACAAGCAAGAGCGATTGCGACCAAGATCAGAACTTGGTTGATTCCAAACGAAGACTCAGTACTCTCGCCCTTGTTCTCAACGACGATAACAGTACAGCCATCCGAATCGACCTGCTCACCAAGAGGTGTTGAAGGGCACAAATCATCGTCGTTAAGGATTCCATCGGAATCCGTATCGGCTTGCTGTGACGAGCATCCGGCACCATCAACGACGGTACTCAGAGGTGTCCTCGGACAAATGTCCGCTTCATTGAGAACACCGTCTGCATCATCGTCCACATCTTCTTCACCATCGACGCATCCATCCGAATCGAAGTCTTGGGAAGGCAAAACTGGTCCGACAAGACCACGTGGGCAGAGATCGAAGATGTCATCGAAACCGTCGCCATCGTCATCCTCGTCTTCTTCATCGTCATGGCAACCATCCTGGTCGCGGTCGAGGGATGCATCGGTTGCATTCCAATCACGGTATCCCTTCGGACACATATCGAGCTGGTTGGAACCGATCATATCGAGCATCAAATCGTTGTCATCATCTAGGTCGTTGATGCTGTCTTGACAACCATCACGGTCCCAATCGTTCATTTCTGTTGAATCCCAAAGAGCAAGATCACGTGGACATCCATCTTCGATATTGACGATACCATCGCCATCTTCATCCAAATCGCAGGCATCGCCAATGGAATCACCATCAAGGTCTTCTTGTCCAGCGTTTGACGTGCTTGGGCAGTTGTCGCGTTGATCAACAAAACCGTCCTCATCCGTATCGAAGTCCGAACATCCATCTCCTTCAACATCGGTTTCAGTCGTTGATACCCATCCAATCGGCCCCTTTGGGCACGTGTCGAGGTGGTCGTAGACGGTATCGTTGTCATCGTCAAAATCCTCATCCGCATCTCGACATCCGTCGCTATCGTGATCGGTTGAAGCACTGCTTGTCCAACCGACTTCACCTTGTTGGCAGGTGTCTAGATCATCGGCAATTCCATCGTTGTCATCGTCATCATCGCAGACATCACCAAACATGTCTGATTCGAAGTTCGCTTGGTCTGCATTGGATACTCTTGGACAATTGTCGATACCATCGAGCACACCGTCTCCATCGAGATCGGTCTCATAATGCCAAACGCCACCGTCCTGTCCACCAACTGCAACCACGGAATGGTTTCCATACATGCCTGCCTCTTCGAACGAGAATGCGATGAGAGAACCACCTGACGAGGACGAAACCATGTCATAGACACGGTCACGACCATCGCTTCCACCGGTGAGTGCCCACAACCAACCATCATCGAAATCGTACTCTCCAACGAAGATATCAGTTCCGAAGTAACTCAAGTCATCGTCGTAATCGGTCAGGGTCTCTCCACCGAGTGTGAACGCATAGGTCGTCACACCCGCATAAATCACAGAGCCAGATGCTGTTCGATACGCTGCACTGTACATATCGTAACCGGAACCACCCTCAACGATGAGTCCGTCCCAAGCCCCATTGGTGGTGAGATCAGCGCGGAAAGCATCGAACCATTGTGTGGTTTCACTGTAATCCGTTCCAAATGTCGAATTGCCCTCGATGGTACCATACACTTGCACATCCAATCCTGCACCTGCAACACATCCATTGACCAAGTCGTCGCCTGTTCCACCTGCTTGTTGCAACCATGTCCAACTGGTCTCGTCGTACTTGGCGACAACGATGTCTCCACCACCGTTTGAATCAACAGAACCGACCTCATCGAATGCGAGTTGTCCAATAAACGTGAACGCGATGAACGTATCACCAACGCTGTTTTGACAGAAGCCTCCGAAGGGCTCGACACCATCTTCAGACATCGCCGAGAATCCGTTTGTGAAGATGCCGTATTCATCGAACAGCATCACTGCAAGGCTCGATTGGGAACCACCAGCAAAGATGGTTTGATTCATGTCAAGAAGTTCCTTGAACAGCACACTCACATGGATTTGATCGTATTCATCAACAAACATATCGAACAACAAGATCTCTTGTTGGTTGGCGATAGAGACTGCCCACTGCCATCCGGTTTCAACGTCGTATCGGGCGATGTAGGCATTGCCCTCATCCGAATCTGCATCTTTGTCCAGCGTTGGAAGAGAACCCAATGTCATGTTGCATTGAAGTCCTGCACTGCCGAGGCAATAATTGCCAGCAATGATGAAATCACCATCGCTCATCAAAGCAAGCGCATCCACAGAATCGACACCAATGCTGCCGAACGATTCACTGAAATTCCATTCATTTGTTTCGTTGGAAATGGCGATGAAACCATCCATATCATCAAATCCGAGTTGATTGGAATCGTGTCCATTATCACCAATAAGAATGGATGAAGTGAAACTGCCTCCAACGAGAACCGAGTTGTTGTCAAGAGGTGCAAGCGCATTGATGGAGTCTTCTCCAAAGCCACCAACCGTGACTGCCCATCCCAAGGGTTCCGAACCTTCCCCATTGAATTGTGGGGAAATTTCAGCATCGAGAACCTCGGCTTGAGGGTGAGGCACCGTTGCAAGAAGGAGTGCAAAAACGATGAACAGTGGACGAAGCATAGTCTCGTGAAGAACTGCCACTTCATGAAGGTGTTGCGTTGCAGTCTATTCAGTCGTTTATGACGATTGGTTCAAAGACGGTCGACGTCGAGGTCCAATCATGTCCCAAGGTCGTAAGCCAAAACGCAGCGGTCAGGGGCGGCAACGAAACCGTCGTCGGTACGGTGGCCCACGCAAGGCCAATCTTATTGAACAGTCGAAGAAGGAACTTCTCGAATACAATCAACGAGCCAATGACCGATTCGATTACGAAAAAACCGGGCTCCAGCCGGTTGGTCTACCGGATGACCCATCCGATGCGAAATCGTTCTCGTTCACCTGGAAGTGCAACCCTGTTCGGCTCTCGGATGAGGAGAAAATGGCTGATTTTGTTGTCCGTCGAGGCGAGTTCGGTTGGCTTGATGACGATCGTGTTGATGAAATCGCAGACTTTGCTGAGCCGCTATCCATCTCAGCAGATCAAGCGTTGTCGCTACGCTCGGCTCTTCTCCAACAGAAGACCGTCTACGGCCACTCAACCATGCGCAATCGTGGCCGTCAAATCCATCGCGATTACAAACAAGGAATGTCCGTTGTCGATTTATCGAAAAAATACGACTTCCCTCCCATGAACATCTTCCGGCAAATTCTCGCTGAGAAAGGATGGTCGAAGACGAAGATCAAGGAAGCCGTCCGGGCACCATCTCGCTTTTCAGAACGTGAACGCAAAGAATTCGAGGCTGCAGAGGAAGCCGATCGAGTTTCCAACGTGGACCAAAGCGAGACGCACCTTCGTGCTGATGTGTTCGAGACCATCCTTGCCGATTGGTTTGAGGAACAAGGTGTGCGACTCCGCCGTCAACCTGAACTTGTCAAAGAGCAGTCGATTGAAATCGGTGGTCCAAAATTGACGCCAGATATTCTGTTCCTCGACCATGTTGAAATCAATGGTCAACCGGTTGCTTGGATTGATGCAAAGCACTTCTAC
>JAAZUV010000143.1 GCA_018623995.1 Methanobacteriota archaeon | reverse complement strand
GGGACAAGCAATTCTTGGATGGGTTGGTTCTGATCCGATTGTGCCAAACCTTGCAACTCCTGAAGCTCTCCACTCGAATCCGGTTGCGTCGGCGAGGTTGCAAGTGTGTGCGCAATCGCACGCTCTAGCCTCTCTAGAACGCGCCATGAATGACGAAGTCGTACTTCTCGCTTGGTTGGATGTACGTTGACATCAACTTCGTTTGCGGGCACATGCAAATGAAGGACAGCTACTGGATGTCGCCCTTGCATCAATCGTGTGCGATAACCTCGACGAATCGCTTGATGAAACGGAGTTGAGGCCACTGGGCGGTCGTTGACAAAAATGTGAATCTCGTCACCCTTCCCTCGAGAGATATCAGGCGCACTGATGTAACCTGTCCATGACTCCTCGCCTGGAACCTCTGCATCTTGAGAAGGGGGAGATAGTGGAAGGAGATTCGACGATTGACCACCGAGAACATCGTACAGACGGTCCTCAATGGAAGCACTTGATGGAAGATTGAGCGTCGATCGGCCATCGATCGTGCATCGGAATGCAACGTGTGAGTGAGCAATCGCATGAGCAACGACCACCTCGACGATTCGAGCGTGCTCCGTTGCCGGACGACGTTGGAAACCAAGACGAACAGGTGTATTTTGGAACAAATGCTCGACAGTGACGACTGTCCCGTTTGCCATTCCTATCGGTTCAATATCACCTTGGATACCATCTTCCATCGTGATGCTTCGACCTTCTCGACCTTCGGGTCGTGAGGCGACCGTCAGTCGTGAAACAACACCAATGCTTGCTAAGGCTTCACCACGGAATCCGAGCGTGTGAATTTCGTTCAGATCCTCCGGTTGACGAAGCTTCGATGTCGCATGACGAGAAAGTGCCAATCCCAGATCCGATTCATCAATTCCGCTCCCGTTGTCTTCGATACGAATCAGGTCAAAGCCACCTCGTTCGATTTCGACATGGATGGAAGTCGAACCTGCATCAAGGGCATTCTCAAGCAGTTCTTTAACCACTTGAGCAGGCCTCTCAACAACTTCACCTGCAGCAATATGGCCGATGGTCAACTCATCCAATTGTTGAATTCGATTGGGCTCAGTCATCTTAATCGCCCTCCAAGCGGTTCTGCAATTGTTCGATTAATGAGAAGGCCTCTCTTGGTGAAAGTTCATCCAAATTCAACGCTGAAAGCTTCGATAGAACGGCTTCCTGAGCATCGGTCATCGATGGAGCCTTCGGCTCATTCGTCTGCATGGCAGCGGCTGCAAAGTAACCAAGGAGCGAGGACTGACCCTGCTCACGCGTGCTTGGTGCACCATCACGACCTGCCTTTGCACCCTGAGCCTGTTGTTCCAAGAAGGCGAGGAGATCCGTGGCTCGTTCAACCACGTTTCGAGGTAATCCGGCGAGTGCTGCCACCTGAACGCCGTATGATTCGTCGCATGGACCATCGGCCACTGTGTGCAAGAATTTGAGGGTGCCATCGCTCTGTGCGACTTGAACGTGAACGTTTGCAAGCCCGTCGACCTCCGATTCAAGTCCAACCAATTGATGATAGTGCGTTGCGAAGAGACTTCGTGCTCCAATTCGATTGCATACATCTTCTGTGACTGCCCAAGCGATCGATAAGCCGTCAAAGGTTGATGTTCCGCGGCCAATTTCATCGAGGAGGAGAAGTGATTTTGATGATGCACGACGCAATATGTGGGCGACTTCAATCATCTCCATCATGAACGTGGAACGACCTCTTCGAAGATCGTCGCTCGCACCAACTCGCGTGAAAATGCGATCAATCAAGCCCAATCGTGCCTTTTCGGCTGGAACAAAACTACCTGCTTGGGCAAGGATACTGACCAGAGCAACCGTTCGCAGATACGTCGACTTACCACCCATATTGGGTCCCGTAATCAGCAAAAAGCGGCGCTTGTCATCCATGACAACATCGTTTGGGACAAATCCTTGCTGAACTTCCAACACAGGGTGACGTGCCTGGCTGAGGACCATCTTTCGACCCTCTGCGAGAACTGGTTTGACCCATGAACGTTGTCGAGCTGTCGAAGCAAAACACTGCAAGACATCAATGGATGCTACCTTCGATGCAATCTGTGCGAGTTTGTTGGCATGCAATCGCACACGATCTCGCAAAGAGCAGAACAAGGCATACTCAATGCTCTTTGATTTGCTCTCTGCAGTGAGAAGAAGGTCATCTTGTTCGCGCAATTCATCCGTAACATATCGACTGCCATTCGTCATTTGTTGTTTCCGCATCCATTCTTCTGGGACTTTATCCAAATGGGTCGCCGTGACTTCGATAAACCATCCAATTTGGCGATTCATTCGCACCTTCAGGCTTGGTATGTTCAACTCGCTTCGAAGTGTAGCCTCGAGATTGGAGAACCAACCATGGCCTTGATTGGATGCACTTCTGAAACGGTCAAGTTCCGTATCGATTCCTGTTCGAATCAGTCCACCATCTCGCAAGCCCAATGGGACCTCATCAACCAGTGTTCGATGAATATCCTCTGCGACATCTTTGAGTTGATCAAGTTCTTCGACAAGATGCATCAAGAGACCGTCTTCGGTTTCACTGCACAATCGCTGAATAGCTGGTAGCCGCTCGATGGCATTGGCTGTTGCAAGCAAATCACGTGCATTGGAACGGTTGTACTTCAGCTGCGTAGATAGTCGCTCAAGATCAAGCATGCCTTTGAGACTCTCTCGAAGCATATCCAATCGCTTTGAGGAACGCATCAGCGCACCTACTGAGGCATGTCGTGCTTGCATTGCTTCGATATTGGAAAGGGGGCGTAACAACCACGACTTCAAACACCGGCGACCCATCGCAGTTCTGCATTTGTTCATGGCCCAAAGCAGGGAGCCTTCGTATTCACCTGCAAGAGTTTGTGTAATCTCAAGATTGCGAAGCGTTGTTTGATCGAGAACCAATCCTTCCGAAGTCTCCTGAACATCCACATCGCGGATTGCAATGTCATCGTGGCGATGAACCGTTGCTAGATAGTCTGCAGCCAGTGCGGTCGCTTGCAACGCCTGAGGTGATTGACCGAGGTCGAGATGTCCAAGATCATTGACTTCGAGCATGGTTTTGAGGCGCTCTGAGGCTCTTTTCGATTGATACGAGTGTTGGCTGACAACAACTGAATCAAGCATGCCGAGCAAATGCAAGAGTTCACTCCGTTCCGAATCTTTTGGAGTCAGTACCAACTCACTAGGATTCCATCGCATGATTTCATCGTAGATTGATGCCCATTTCCCATCACCTCCAAACGAAACTGCCCAAGCCTGTCCAGTGGATGCATCGATCATCGACATCGCCACTTGATCATCCAGAACCATCAGACTGCAAAGGAGTGCTGAAGTGTCGGAACCGATCAGGGATTCCTCGTAAAGTGAACCCGGCGTGTAGATTCGCGTAACAACACGTTCCAGAAGTTTGGCACCTTCACGCAATTCCTCCTCTTGCTCCGCAACAGTTACCTTGTAGCCAGCACGCAACATAAGACGCAGATTCTCTTCCAACTGATGCCAAGGAAAACCTGCCATGGGAATGGGATGCTCAGCATTCTTGTCCCTTGAGGTTAAAGCAAGACCGAGCACATTGGAGCCAACTTCTGCATCATCATGGAACAACTCGTAAAAATCTCCCATTCGGAAGAAAAGAATCGTTCCTGGATTGGCTTCTTTGAGCTCGTGGAATTGGTCCATCATGCTCCGTTTTGCCATTGAAACCCCTACTTTGCAGTATGCAGGATTAAGCCTGATGACGAGAGGTGATTAAGGTTCGGAAAAGTCGGTGTCTTACGCTTTCCTCGTATGCATCGCTTTTTCCACCATGATATACCCCTGGGTTGCGATCATGATGACGCCCACAAATATGAACGCGAAGTTCAGGAATCCACGACCAGATGAGAGGGAACCTTCGAGGGACAAATCGAGTGAAAGCCGCTGCGATTCACCTTGTGAATCAAAGCCATGAATGTACAAAGAATCTCCTGCAATCATGCCTGATGTTGGAGAGACCCGAAGCGGAAAGCCGAGTTTTTTGGTGCTTGTTTCTCCACTCGCAACGTCAATGCGAAGCATCGATTCGGAACCACGCTCTCCAAACAACCACGCTCGGTCATGCTCGGATTCGTAAACCATTGTTGTCGATGCATACGGTAGGACCTGAACAGAGTCTTTCGAAATGATGTAAAATTCTTCGTTCGTTGAAACGACCGCCCCTCCGTCTTTCGTGGCGTGAATAGAATGTATTTCACTTCCATTACCCATCATCTGTCG
>JAAZUV010000142.1 GCA_018623995.1 Methanobacteriota archaeon | reverse complement strand
GGAGCCGCCCTCTCTGGCATGCGTCCAATGGTTGAGATTCAATTTGGAGGATTTGCTGCTCTCGGTTTCAATGCCCTCATCAACAATGCAGCAATGTTACGCTGGCGCTGGGGTGCTGATTGTCCTATGACAATACGTGTCCCACTCGGCGCACGCACTCGCTCGGGTCCGTTCCATGCGAACATGATTGAATCGTGGTTTGCCAACGACCCCGGGCTGGTCGTCCTTGCCCCAGGAACGCCGCAAGATGCCTACGACCTATTGGTCGAAGCGGCACATCTTGATGATCCAGTCCTGTTCCTCGAACACATTGGACTGTATGGGCTTCGTGGAGGAAAAACCGGGTGGGGTCAAAACATCAATCAGAAAGTTGACACGTCATCAGTACACACATCCATCGAACAAGGAAAACGCCATTCGATCGGAAAAGCATCCATTGTTCGCGAAGGTGAAGATCTAACGATCGTGACTTGGGGTGCCATGGTTCACATCGCAGCCGAGGCCGCAACAAAGCTCTCTGAAAACGGAATTGATGTTGAAATCGTTGATTTGCGAACGTTGCTTCCGTTCGACGCTGAATCGTGTATCGCATCTGTCCAGAAAACAGGACGTCTCGTCGTTCTGCAAGAAGGCCAGTGGCATGGCGGTCTTGGTCACACCATTCAATCTCGAATCCTCGAGTCGACGTTCTATCAACTCGAGACACAACCAGTCGTCATAGGAGCAATCGATACACCAGTACCGTTCTCCCCCCCATTGGAAAACCACACCATTCCTTCGGTTGAACACGTGACCAGTGTCATTCAGAAGTTGATGCAATAATTCGCTCGACGGCTACGGCGAGAAGCGCTCCAGCGATTGTGCAAATGAAGTATAACGGGATGATCAATCCGTCACCTGAGACGAGATTTGGCCCAAACGTTCGTGCTGGATTCATGCTCGCTCCTGTGTATTTACCAAAAACAAAGGCAAGAGATGCAACGGTTGAACCTACCACAAGGGCGATTGGAATCCATTGTTCAGTTCTTCGAATAATCCAAAGGATTGAGGCCATCAGCAAGAATGTAATCAAAATCTCAATTCCAATGAGATTGATCCAAGAGGTGTTTCGAACGGTTGGTCCTGCACCGTTCAGAAGAAAACCAGCAAACAACGCACCGACCAATTGGCCCAGAATATGTGCTATCGTATCGCTTGTCGAGAGATTGCCTCTGTACCAAAAGGCGATTGAAACGGCTGGGTTGATGTGTGCGCCACTCCAACGACCAATGCCAACGATGACGAGAGCTACAATGGCTCCAAAGGCAAGGGAGATTTCGAGCGATGAACGATCCAATGCTACGCTTCCACATCCAACAAAGACCATGGTGAAGGTCCCCGCTGCTTCGATGCCTCCGCGCTTCCACATCGTATCAACGAATTGAATGGAGAACATCATCTTAACTCCATAGTAGTACAGAAGCATCAAAACCCATAACTCATGGGGAGTTTATGGAGCAGAAGGATGAGTTGATGGGAATTCCCCAACTCCTCCACTTCAATGCCATGCTCATCACTGGAGCGCTCTTTTTTGCGATTGTCTTGATGAAGTATCTTGGGCAATCGAATTCAATGTTCGTTGTCAGCATCATTTTGCTTCTTTCACTTGGACTACTCATCACCAGCGCGGACTTCTTTATCGAGGGTGCGAAGGGGCTTGCTCGACGTGCAGGAATTGCAGAAATCGTGATTGGTTTAACCATCGTATCGATTGGCACATCGCTTCCAGAGATTTTGGTTTCAGGTAGCGCAGCCTACGAAGCGAGTCAAGGAAAACAAGGAGCAGCAGACTTTGCCATTGGTAGTATCCTCGGATCTGTGCTTGTCCAAATCACACTGATTCTCGGTATTGTTGTGATGACGAGATCGGTCAAGGTTCGTCCATCATGGTTGAACCGTGATGGTGTCATCATGCTTCTCGCTGTGGTTCTTCTTCTGTTCTTTGTTTGGACGAATAACGAGCTTGCACGATGGGAAGGAGCGATTCTTGCCTCCCTCTATGTTGCCTACATCGTTTGGTTGCTGATGAAACGCGAAGCAATACGTCAAGAAGAGGTTGAAGAATCCGGTGAATACGAAGTTCGAGGATCAAATTGGAGCTCAGCTGCGTATCTGATTATGATCTTCCTTGGTCTTGCTTTTGCGGTCTATGCTGCAAACATCTTGGTCGAGCAAGCCTATGATCTTGCGTTGAAGTTGAAGGTACCTCATTCCGTTGTTGGAACAACCGTCTCTGGAATTGGGACCTCCTTGCCGGAACTTACCATCGCGTTGATGGCAGCAAAACGCAGCAAAGGTGTAGCGATTGGAACGCTCATTGGGTCGAACATCACTGATCCACTTCTCTCTGTCGGAATTGCTTCAATGATTCATCCTCTTTCCATCTCATCTGAAGACAACGGATTGACCATGGACATCATCGCGCCAGCCACCGTCCTCGGAGTCCTTCTCGCTCTGTTCTTTATGCGTCGAACCTATCGATTCGAGCGTTGGGAAGGCACCTGCTTGGTCCTGTTTTATGCCATTTTCTTGGTCGTTTTACAACTCAATCGGTGAGTTGAAGCAAAATCAAGACTTATGTCCGACCTTCCACTGGGAGAGTCATGGTCGACTTTCAATTGGACGAAATGCAAGAGATGCTTCGTGAACTTGCTCGTGAGTTCGCACGTGACGAAATCCGCCCTCATGCCGAACATTGGGATGAAGAATCTGTATATCCAAAAGAAACCATTCAACTCGCTCATGAGATGGGTCTGTTGAATCTTCACATTCCTGAGGCCTATGGTGGACCGGGTCTTGGCTGCATGGAAGAAGTCCTCGTGAATGAAGAACTTGCATGGGGCGACCCTGGTTTCGCTACTGCTGCTTACGCTACTGCATTGGCATGCGCTCCAATCATTACAGGTGCAACCGAGGAACAGAAGAACGTCTGGTTGCGAAAAGTCGCTGAAGAAGGTGCTCTCGCATCCTACGCAGTCACTGAACCTGGCGCTGGTTCGGATGTTGCTGCCATTCAAACCACAGCGGTTCGAGATGGTGATGAATACGTCATCAATGGCTCAAAGATGTGGATTACTGGTGCAGGATATGCTGATTTCTTTTTCGTCTTGGCCAAAACAGATCCTGATGCCGGCTATCGAGGTATGTCTGGATTTATTGTTGAAGCAAATGCAGAGGGCCTCTCCCTTGGGAAAAAGGAGACCAATATGGGTCAACGGTGCAGCGATACGCGCAGTATCACATTCAACAATGTCCGCGTACCTGCTAACCAATTGGTCGGTGAAAGCGAATCAGGTGGTTGGATGAATGCCATGAACGCCTTCGATTTGAGTCGTCCAAACATTGCAGCGCATGCGACCGGCCTTTCACGTGCAGCATACGAACACGCACTTCAATACAGCAACGAGCGTCAAACCTTTGGAAAGCCACTGCACAAGCATCAAGCCATCCAATTCATGCTTGCGGATATGAAAACGAGCATCGAGGCAAGCCGAATGCTTACTTGGAAGTCTGCTGCAGACGCGGACGCTGGTATCAAGAACACAGAATCTGCGGCTCACGCCAAGCGCTTCGCAGCAGATACGGCCATGCAAGTTTCAACCGATGCAGTACAAGTGTACGGAGGATATGGATACTCTGAGGAATATCCGGTTGCTCGACTCATGCGTGGTGCAAAGGTCATGCAAATCTACGAAGGAAGCAGTCAAGTCCAGCGCATGATCATCGGTCGTGAAATCACCAAGAATCTATGATGAACTTCTGCTTTCCTCAATGTGTTGAATCAGAAAATCACCGAAATCGTGACCCCACGTTTGTTGCATTGGCTCTGGTTCTGTGGGTTCTTCAAGCGCTGGAGCTTGCCATTCCATCTCATCAAAATCAAAGTCATCCAACTCGTCCTCATCGAAGTAATCGTACTCGTCATTCATGGCGTGTTGCTCATCGATCATGTCTTGTGTCACGACCATGTCATCTTGAAATGTGTAGACATGGAGCAAATCCTCCCTAGGACAGACGATGAATTGTGCAACGAGTGGAATATCCATTGCCAATTTGATGTCGTTGTGGAGGCTTAGTACCAATGAAGCAAGGCGATCTCCAACAGGTAGGTGCCGTTTCTCTTCGTGGGTGTTTAGGCACAAATTTGCAGTGAACGAACGGGTTTTTTCCGAATCAAAATCTCCTTTCCAAGCTGCACCTACAACTGTCGTTTTCCACGGTTCTTGACTGAATAAGCCAATTGGACGGCTTGCAACCACTTCATAGTGACGTCC
>JAAZUV010000141.1 GCA_018623995.1 Methanobacteriota archaeon | reverse complement strand
GTAATGATGGCAGTTTTCGCACCGCTTCGTGCTGCTTCGATGGCGGCTCGCAAGCCTGCACCACCAGCACCGATGACAACGACATCGTATTCGTGTTTGGTATATGTTTCACTCATCTTGTTCACCCCACCAAAACAAAGGCCATGTCACTGATGTACTCTTTTGAGACGGCGATGGTCCAGAGGTCGCCAAGGAAGACAAAGCCGAGACTTGTCCAGAACCAGAATCCGTGCGAGCGATTGAACACACTGATTCGCTTGAAGAGGCGCCCACGAAAAGCAGAGATTCCACTGACCCATCGGTCGAGACTGCCACCAGCAAGGTGGCGAAGAGCGTGGCATGAGGTCACGTACATGGTCAAGAGGAACGCCTCAGTCGCCATGATGAACGTTCCAAAGGAGAAGCCCCAGCCTGTGTCGAAGTGCAACGTGTGGGTTACATCCCACCACTTGATGACGATGATGATCATGGCAGCGTAGAGGAAATATCGGTGAAGGTTGTTGAAGATGAACAAGCGCTTTTCCCCACCGTATCCAATCTTCTTGTTGATGTCTGGCTCATCGACCCAGCAACCTGTTGGTGATTGGAAGAAGGTTCGGTAGTAAACACGTCGCATGTAGTAGCATGTTCCACGGAATCCGAATGGAATCCAAAGAACAAGAATGGCCGCATTGACCCAACTTGGGTGGTCCCATTCATTGAGTCCGAATAAACTCCACTCGAGGATGTTTGGAGAGAAAATTGGAGAAACGACGGTCGAACCTTCGAGTTTGTAAGAAATGCTTTCTGGGAACAGAATCAATCGCCATGCAGTGTAGATGAGTGCAGCGGTAAGAGCAAGACCCATCCAGAAGGGTTGTGCCCACCAATTGTCGATTCGATCGGTACGTCCAAGCCCGTTAATCACGGGGAGTTTGATGCCTTCTCCCATAGGTTCACATCCGCCCCTCGAGGGGGCTTATCCTAACCCAACAACTAGGGGTCTTTGAGGTTGGCCCTTCGTCCCCTTGCAGCGTTTGAAAGAAAACAAAACGCGATTTGAACGATTAGACCAACTCGTCCCATCGAACTTCCGCTTCAACCATCTCGATTTCGTCAACATCCATCTGAGCAAGTTGCAGTTTTCCAGAGAGTTCGTCGTTGACAGCATGCCAGTAAGAATACGCTTCAATGACCCAAATTCCAGATTCTCGAGTTCCATTGCCGCTTCCCTTGACACCACCGAACGGAAGATGCGCTTCTGCACCGGTTGTGGAATTGTTGATTCCCGTCATACCGGCCTTGATACCGGTCTTGAAGCGATACGCCTCGAGTCGATCGTTGGTGTAGATCGCCGAGGACAATCCGTATGGACTTGCATTGGCCAAGTGGAGGGCGTGGTCGAAATCATCTGCCTTGACCAAAGTGATGGCAGGACCAAACATTTCCTCATGGAAGCAACGCATGTCTTCAGTAACGCCAGCATAGACGTGTGGCCACATGAACACACCATCTTCTGCGATTCCAACGAATCCTGATGGTTTGTTGTCCGAAGTGATTCGACCTTCGCCGTAGAGTTTGGTTGCTCCATCTTGTTCGCAGATTTGAATGACTTCAAGGAAATCCTTTGCGTACTTTTCAGAGAGCATCGAACCGTACAGAACACCTTCATGCTCCAAGGAGTCACCGATACGTGTCGATTGGACCTTGTCCATCAATTTCGCAACGAATTCATCGTAAATGTCCTTGTGGATAATGAGGTTTCCAAGCGATGTGCAGCGTTGACCAGCGGTTCCGAAACCTGCCCAGTACGCTCCTTCAACAGCATTCTCGAGGTTCGCAGATGGCATGATCACGAGTGGATTCTTTCCGCCGAGTTCAAGTGAGCAAGAGACGAGGTTTCGTCCACAAACTTCGCCAATCATCTTTCCAACAGCCGTCGAACCGGTGAAGGAAATCTTGTTGACACGACCTTCATCGACAGCGTTGATGAGGTGTTGACCTGCACCGCTTCCCTTGCCGTGAACGAGATTGATGACACCATCAGGTAGGCCGGCTTGGTGCATGATTCGGGCGAGTGCAAACGAAAGCAAAGGAGAGTCTTGAGGTGACTTCCAAACGCATGTGTTTCCGCACATGATGGCTGGAATCATCTTCCAGAACGGTACAGCGGATGGGAAGTTGCAAGCGTTGATGATTCCACAGACACCGAGCGGTCGTCGATAGGTGAACAATTCCTTGTCAGGTAGCTCAGAGTTGACCGTTTGACCGTACAATCGTCGGCCTTCGGATTGGAAGAAGAGACAAGTGTCGATTGCTTCTTGAATCTCTCCGCCACATTCTTTCAATGTTTTACCAATTTCACGAGCTTGCAAGCGAACGAGATCGTCCTTGTGCTCCATAAGCAAACGGCCCATGTTTCCAATGATTTGTCCACGGGTTGGTGCTGGCGTAGCAGACCAAGCCGGGAACGCGGCATGAGCGGCGTCCAGTGCAGCATCGACGTCTGCCTTTGTCGATAGAGGGAACGCACCAAGAACATCGCTCAACAAAGCGGGGTTTCGGGAATCAAAGGTTGCACCATCGCTTGATTCGGCCAATTGACCATTGATGATGTTGAACCCTTTGACGCTCGGGCGATTCTTTGGATTGTTGGCTTCGAGGAACGTTAAACCTGCTTCAAGTACGTGGACCATGATTCATTCGAGTTCGATTCCCTCCATGAAGGCTACGATTCAATCGCATGAGAATTCGCCGGGATTTTCGTAACTCATGGTTTTAGTACTCTCGGGACTTGGAAGAGGTATGTCCGGCGAAGAAAACGAAGTATCCTTACGTGTAGCAAAAGCCATCCCATCCGACGTAGGCCATGGCCGAGCCCGAATCTCGGGTGAACATGGTCTTGATCTCAAGCCAGGTGATATCGTCGAAATCAAAGGTGAGAAGCGGTCAACAGCAGCCATTTACTGGCGAAGCCGCCCTGAAGATTCCAAAATGGACATTGTCCGGATTGATGGTATCATTCGAAAGAACGCAGGTGTTAGCCTAGGCGATCGTGTCACGATTGCAAAGGCTGAGGCAAAGGAGTGCACCAAACTGACACTCTCTCCGGTTATGGCCAACAAGCAGAAGGTCAAGTTTGGTCCCGGAATCGAAGGCTTCGCTCGTCGAGGTCTCTCCAAGCGCCCCGTCATGGCAGGTGACCGTATCTTCATTCCAGGGATGACGCTGTTTGCTGAAGCATTACCGTTCGCTGTGGTTCAGACAACGCCCAAAGGGATCGTCAAGGTCACGAGCGATACGGACATCGTCATCAAGGATGAAGCGATTGATGACGAAGATGTCGGCCAATCCGAAGGCATCACCTACGAGGATGTTGGTGGCATTGGTCAGCAACTGCAAAAGGTTCGCGAAATGATCGAGTTGCCACTCAAGCATCCAGAGTTGTTCCGACGCCTTGGAATCGACCCACCGAAAGGCGTTCTTCTCCACGGGCCTCCTGGTACAGGAAAAACCATGATTGCCAAGGCGGTTGCAACCGAAGTGAATGCTCACTTCAAAGCCATCAACGGTCCGGAGATCATCTCCAAGTACTACGGAGAGTCTGAGAAACAACTACGTGAAATCTTCGATGAAGCCAGCGAAAAGGCACCGGCCATCATTTTCATCGATGAGATTGACTCGATATGTCCAAAGCGTGAAGACGTGAGCGGCGAAGTCGAGCGACGTGTTGTTGCTCAAATGTTGACGCTGCTCGATGGAATGCAAGGAAGGGACAACGTTGTTGTTATTGGTGCAACCAACCGTCGTGATGCACTCGACCCGGCACTCCGAAGAGGTGGCCGTTTTGACCGAGAAATCGAGATTGGTGTCCCAGACCGTGAGGGCCGAAAGGAAATCATGGAAGTGCACACACGTCAGATGCCAATTGCGGACGACTTCGAAGTCAATTGGGTGCTTGACAATACATACGGTTTCGTTGGAGCGGACCTTGCCGCACTCGTTCGTGAAGCTGCCATGAAGGCGCTTCGACGATACTTGCCTGAAATCGACCTCGATGAGGAGACCATTCCTCCCGAAGTTCTCGAGAAAATGGAAGTCAGGATGACCGATTTCCGTGACGCTATCAAGGACATTGAGCCATCCGCTTTGCGTGAGATCTATGTCGAAGTTCCGGAAATCGCTTGGGACGAAGTAGGCGGTCTTGACGAAGTCAAAGACCGACTCAAGGAATCGGTCGAGTGGCCGCTCACCAAGCCTGAGATTTTCGAGCACTTCAACATCAAACCACCTCGAGGTATTGTTCTATTCGGGGCACCTGGTACTGGTAAGACGCT
>JAAZUV010000028.1 GCA_018623995.1 Methanobacteriota archaeon | reverse complement strand
TGCGGGCGCAGTTTTTGCTTGATTTTGCATGGCTTCCTGAATACCAAGCCCTGCACCAACTTCATCGGATAACCCTTCCAAAAAGGAGGGCAGTGCATTTTCGATTTTACGTCGTCGTATGCGCTCACGGATAGGAGGAATGCCGCCGCCAATCATGGCGAGTCCTACGACACCAAGCATCAACATCATTGGTTGATTGCTGAAAGATTCGAGGAAACGGAAGAGCATGATATCACAATCCAGGGTCCTTTGTATGGGTCTTAAGACCAATTATGATCATAGCGAAGAGGGTTAGGAAAAGACCGATGTTGACAACAACGTCGATGGTTGATTGTTCTGGCATGCTAAAGAACGAACCCATGTCTCCAACAAGCTGTGGAAACAATCCGAGAACTGCGAGAATGATTGGACCAATCATGCCAATGGACAGCAACGATTCTGGAACGCCACTCAAATCTTCGATGTATTTCGAGACGTCCTCTGTACGTTCTTCCTCCATTCGAGAACCTTGCTTTTTGAGCGTCTCGATGATGTCGGTATTTTGTGTGATGTTCATATGCATGATGTTGAGCAAACGACGGTACCCTTCAGTTTCGACCTTACCCATGAGGGCCTTGATCTCCTTTGCAAGTGGGCGGCCTCCTTTTCGCACTTTATCCATCATGTCCTTGAAATCCTCAGAAATGATGCCATATCCTCCTTGAGATATGCTGTGAACGGTTGCTTCCAAACCAATGCCCGAGGACATGAGGACATCCATGGCACGAATCACGTAAAGGACCTCACGCTTTTCGTCAAGTTTCCTCATGTTGAACACCTCAGATAACGTCTTCAATAAGTTCGAAAACAAATTTTTCAGTTGATCCTTCGTATTCCAGCGATGCGAAAATCACCTTCACATCGCGCTCTTCGAAAGGATCGTGAATAAACGGTTGACCTGTACGGAACATTTTCAGGATCTTCTTGTAATCGTCAATCGACAGGATTCCGCGCACTGTATAGATCGTGGACTCAGCACCTTCATCATGCAGATTATCGCCTTCTCCACCACGAATAATAGTGCGTGTGAGACGTCGTGCAATTTTCACATCAATGTCCGCATTGGGAATGCGAATCCAATCTGCAGAACCTGTTCCAGTTGCCGGTCGAATGAAGAAATCCATGCCTGCCATATTGACCCCTATGCTGTTGAGGGTGGAGGCAAGATTTGAATGTAATGGAACAATTTGTTCAAGCTACAATCTTGAACCAACCGAATCGTGGCTCATGCAGGATGCCATCGTCACTCATCGTGTCCAATTCAGCTTCGGATTGTTCACGTGTAAAGCCACGTGCCGCCAAATTTCGAACCAAGGATTCGAAATCAACACCTTCTCCATTGTCCATCGCTTGTATGCACTCGAGGATGACAGCTTGAAGATCCTCTCCTCCAGCACTTGCGTCTGCATCATCGGTTGACTCAGGATCTGGGAGGTTCAATGTTGGAGGTGCTGTGGTGGCTGCAGCCATTTTTCCTTCGGCAATGTCGAGCGCTTGCATAACGTTGAGTCGATAGCCTTCTGTGTCAATTTGCCCATAGTGAGTCTGAGCAGAAAGAAGCCCGTCAACCATCTCAGGCCGAATTCCCTCTTTCAACATGGCTTCTTTGGTCGGTTCGCAATTCAGTGATTTCTGATGTTGGTCGAGTCGCTCCAACGTCGCAGCACATGCTCGAACCAACCAAGATGCGTAGCGTTCTCGTGTAACGACTGCGGCTTCCTCTGGTCGAAGCGATGTGTAGACTGCTCCCTCATCGGTCTGGTACCAGCGAGCCTTCGCAGTCATGCTGAGCAGAACTGGTTCTCCAGAATCGACCTTGTCGAGCAACTGGACTACGAATTCTCGCATGGACTCCGACGCATATTCTCCGACAGAGAAGTAGTGAAGTCCTGAAGGGTCACGAAGTTGGCCTTGGTACATTTGGGAGCCATTGCTCGTTTCGCGCAATTCGAGACGTTCAACAAGCCCAGAAACGATGACTCGGTTGACCTTAGCACCGAGTTTGGTGATGACGAAGGTGGGGTCGAATTCTCCCGAACCTTTCTCATTCAGAGTTGATTCGCCAAATTCTGAAGCAAGCATGATCCATGCTGGTTGTCGTTGGATTTGTCGAGAAGTTTCCATCATTGCAACCCCCATTGTGCCCGAAGTTCTGTCGCTATCAAACCAGTGTCTGCATCTGCGAGTGTGGCGCCATCGCAGAGAATCATCGCGCCTTGGCCATCGTTGATGATACGTCCACTAACATCCACTTCGCATCCAAGAAGTTGATCTCGAATCTTCTGTACATAAGCCATCGAACCGTTGGCTTGAATCTCGTCAACCATCGTAGCATGGTCGGTGTTGAGCAATTTCAATGCTGCATCCTTCGAGATGAGGAGAGCGCAAGTTGATGCCTTGTCATCGAGGACAAGGCGTAGACGAACATCCTCGTTACCTTCGACGGCTCCGTGTTCAAAACACTGGCCTTCTCGAAGTACCCGACGGCATTCAGGGCATCGCATGATGATTCCTGAATCTTCTCGCACGGACACAATGGTTCCTCGTGTTGCGATGCCAACTCGACTTGGCCCTGAGACGAGCTCGTCAAGAGGTACCTCGATTTTGAGGTTCTCAAGATCGAGTTCTCCTTCCCATGGTGTTTCCTCGAGGATGGTCAATTGGTCTTCACGATCGATGGTAATGTCGGGGATGCCCTGCCAGGCACGAACACGTGCATCTGTGATGCGAACGGTGATCGGCAGAGACGAGGTATCGATTGGCAAATCGGTCCAAGCGCTGACACGGCACTGGCCCGTTGGGTCTGCAATTTGACCTGACCACAGGTAGCGCTCTTCACCATCTTTGGTGAACGTTCTCTTTTCCCAGGATGTGATGTTGACGACGATTTCAACATCCTTTGAACCGTCTCGAAGTGTGCTAATGGTCGAGACCATGCCTTGCTTGAGCGCGTCTGTATTGGCAAAGTTGGCATCATGGAATGGTTCTATTTTTGTGGTACGTCCAAAGTTCAACTCAGGCGTGTCACGGAAGGTTTTGACTTGTGCTCCATCAATCTTCAGCAAGGTACCTACCTCGTATTCGAACGGCTCCCATGACAAGAAGCCAATTGCGCCTGATTCATCGGCAAGACGTCCACGAACGACGTCGATGCTTCCACTTCCATCTCTTCGATGGATTTGGTCAGCACGTGAGGACATCAGGCGCCCGACAACGCACACATATCCATCGCTTGGTAGCGTTGCGATATCAACTGGCTCACCAGGTGCAACCACAGGTCGCGAACCTTCTCGTAGGACAGCGATGCGTGAAGATTGGTTGATGTTCAGGGACATACGGCCCTGATATTCATTGACCGAAGCGCCTTCGATACGAACAACCGACCCAGGGGTGATGTTGTTGTTGTTGCCCCAGTCTTTGTATTCCCAACGTGTGCGCTCTCCGCTTCCCTCTTGCCAAGGATCATCCTCCAGCAGTCCAAAGGCGATGGATTTCGATTCACCTCGAATCATTTGTTCACGGACATTGTGCGATACGATTTCAACCTCGATTTCGATGTCTCTGTCATCTGCTTTCAGTTCTGAAAGCCGGCTTACTTTCTTTGTTGGCCGGTTGGCTTGGCCGGATGTTTTAGGCGTAGCAGGTGATGCATCAGACTCACTCTTGAAGCGTCGGATGATGGATCGAATGGCATCTTGAGGTGGTATGAAGAATTCCTCCTCGTACTTTTGGAATGCAGATTTGACTTCATCTCGATCTGCTCCAGGGCACTCCTGAAGTACTGCGGAGATGTGATCGTTGTAACGATCTTCATCGCTCATTCAATTCACCTCCGCCAGGCGTGTTGTTTTGATTGAGCCTGTGCGGAGAACAGGCGACGGGCTTTTGTGCGGATTGGTGAAGACGATACACTCCCATGACCTCCATGGAACTGTACAAGAATGACGAGGGGTGATAAACAATCCCCTCTTGAATTCAGGCAGGATTGATGCGCATACCTTGGGAGAAGAGGATGTCAGAAAGATGGTTGCTGCCAGTACTCGAAACGCCATTGTTGGAGGATGACATACCAAGATGAACGCCAGTTGAGATGGCTTTGAACAAGTTGCCAGATACACCAGCTTGTTTGAGTGCACCTTTGATTTCACCATCTTCGACTCGAAGGATGGTGCTTGTCGTAACGGAGAAATCTCCGCTCGTCGGATTGGCTGTGTGTGCTCCCATGACACTGTGTACGATGTATCCTTGATCCATGGTCTCGATGAGCTCCTCACGTGTTTGGAGCCTGTTTGATGACAACAATTGGACGTCCCCACAACCGGTTGTAGGCGGTGACATGTGACTGCCACGTGATGCTGAACCCGTGGTCATAGCCTCATCGATTCGTCCTTCTGCAACATTCTTCGCTGCATCACGAGATGACCAAATCATCTTTCTGAGAACTCCGTTGTCAACGATGGTGTGGCAAGATGTAGGGACGCCTTCACCATCTCTGGCTGAGGATGCAAAACCACCTTCCATTCGACGATTGTCGAGCATGGAGAGGTGCTGATCGAGAACAAGCTCGTTCATTTTCTCAGACCAATACGATTCTTTGCGCACCATGCGTTCGCCAAGAATGGACGGACGAATGATGTTGGAAAACAGAGAACTGATCCCTTGAGGTGTCATCAAAACAGGGGAATCGACGGCTTGTGTTTCAACTGAAATCGGGTCTCGTGTCTTCTGAGCCCACTCAACAGCCATTGGGACGCAACTTGGAATGCCTTCCATGAGTTTTCGAGATGAGCAACTCTCCCATGAACTCGTCATTTGTCCGTTTTCTTCGATCGAAACCTGAACGCCAAGGCCATGCGATGTAGTGATGCCAGAGGCTTCAACGCCTTCACTCGAAAGCATGACACCTGCTTCTGCTCCGATGCCCACGCCTCCGCCAATGACCATGGCCCGCTTGTCGAGCGATGCAACTTCGGAGATGATGGCATCGCCTTGTGTCAACAAGTCTTCTGCAGAGAGGTTGAGAATGGCATCATCGCTCATACCTTCAACGGGTGATGCATCCATGGCATTTGGAAGCGAAAAACCCTCGATCTGAGGGCTTGCTTTCGCAATGGAGAGTGCTTCGGAGACTGCGTGCTCAGCTCCACTTGGGTCCACGAGATGTGCATAGCCATAGCGACCGTCTTGCAGGACTCGGACGCCAAAACCTCCTTCTCCACCTCCTGAGGCAAGAGAAATACGACCTGCTTCAATGTCAAGCGAACGTCCATACCCTTGAGAAGCAACGATTTCCCATTCTTGAATGCCTTGTGCTTCGCATTGTTTTGCAATCGACTGACATCCTTCGAGCAGCCGGTCAAGAGCGTCATCAGGGATCACGATTCATCCCACCAAAGCTTCGCGGATGCGCATGATCGGGCCACCATCACCGACTGGTACTGTCTGTCCCTTGCCGCAGAAACCAGGGCTTGCGAGTTTGGCATCCTTGGTCAATCCGTCTACATCATTCAGAATTTGCAGTGTCAGACCACTCACACTCACATCACGAAGAGGTGTTGTAATTTCTCCATTTTCAATGAGATAGGCTTCCTGCGCTGCGAATTGGAACGATCCTCGGCCTGTATCGACCTGTCCGCCACGTGAGCCACAGGCGTAAACACCGTATTGGATGTCTTCCGCAAGTTCATCGATATCGGTATAAGAGCCACCCATAATCATCGTGTTCGACATGCGAACGAGTGGGTGATGCAATCCGTCTTGAGCACGTGCTCCAGCGTTCGGTTCAATGCCAAAGTGATGGGCTGTTTCTCGATGGTTAAGGTAATCGGTGAGGATACCGTTCTTGATGAGTGTCTTTTCACGTACGTCCAGACCTTCGTCATCGATTGGATAAGCACCATAACCACCTCGCATGGTTGGATCGTCGACAACAGTGACAATCTCGTTACCAATTTTCTGACCAAGTTTCCCATCAAGGCATGAATCACCAGCAGCGACAAGGTCTGCCTCACAAGGATGACCAAGTGCTTCGTGGATGTAGACGCCAGTTAAATCACGGTCTGCAATGAGTGGAAGTTTTCCGCTCGGAGCACGCTCTGCTTTCAGCAATCGAAGTGCGGAGATTCGAGCGTGTTCGCCAAGACCGCCAAGATCGCAGGCTTCGATTAATTCGAGGCCACCTTCTCCGCCATGACGCATTCTATAGGAAACAGGGTCGCCCCCATCTCGTGCCGTAACCATACCATTGACCATCGATCGTTGGAAGGACCACGTACGATCCATGCCTTCCGTTGTGAGGAGTTCGGTGTGGAGATGTTCGTCGGACCAGCCACATGCAACAGATATGATGCGGTCATCGTCGTTTGCGGATGAATGAATGCTTTGCAGCATGTCCAATTTTGTTTGAAGGTCTGTGTTTCGAACATCCTTCTTTGGTCGCCAGTGAATCTCGTCCTGAAGAACCGGAATCTCAGCGAGTTGAATCGGTTTTGATCCGTTTGGACGTCGAGCCGCAACTGCTCGAGCAAGTTTGACTGTGGCTTCAATTTCATTGGGAATGTTGGAGATATCGGTTGTGGAATGAACGCCCCATGCGCCATCAGCCAGAATACGGAGTGTGGCTCCAATTTCTTGGCCTGGAATCGCATGTTCAAGTTGACCGTCTTTCAGTCGAACGGAGGAGGTGGTCTCGGCCATAAGACGAATCTCTGCGTACGTGGCACCGAAGTCCATTGCTCGTTCAAGGGCATTGTTCATTCGAGTTCGGTCGAGATATTTGGTCGACCGACCGTGGTCCGCAGCATTCTGAGATTGGATGACCATGGTTGGGCTTAGACTGGGTGGTGTTTGAAGTCTTTGCCTTGCTTACTGTTCCCATTTGGTCCAATCGTTGTCCTGTGAATTTCGAATGAACCAGGTGCCGCTTCCTTGAGGGTACTCGAGGTACTCGTGATTGTCCTCAGGGTTGACCTCGCCCCGCATTGCAGCAGCAGGAGTGCCTGCTGTAGCATCTCGCATAGCCACTTCTTCATCGAGGATGTCGAATCGCTCGTCAACACTCGTTGTGTTTGAAAGGCCAAAATAACCATCGCTTTGGGCGATGAATTGCAGTTCACTTGCATCTGCGGCGATGAGTTCATCGATAACAATGAGCAGCTTTCCTCGGGTTTCCTTCTTGATCTCGTTGTTCATGAAACGGGCGGTGAGATCGGCCTTGAGTTTGCGAACCTCTTCACGAAGTGTTTCAGGTTCAGCATAATATGTTTGAACCAAGGACTGCAGATACGTCAATTCGTTTTCTTCCTCACGGGAGAGGTTGTTGTTGTTACGGAAGACTTGCACCCAACGGAAGGCATCTGGAAGGATGGCAGCCGCTGCATTGGTTTGTAGAAGTGAAAAGATTGCAAGTAGAATCGCTCCGATTCCGACCGTTTGAACCATCTCTCCTGAGAAGAAACCGTCCTCTTCAGAACTGACACCATCGCCACCTGTGCCGGTTAAGCTGAACGTGCATCCGAAGACATCAACCATGGTGCCAAACGGTGTGTTAGGACAGTTGTCGAATTCATCCGGAATACCGTCGCCATCGCTGTCGATTGGTAGGTCAATGAGGTCGAAGATGTTGGCAATTCCATCCCCATCAGAGTCGGGGCATCCAAAGTAACCCATCATGGTGGAGTTACCGCTTATTTGTGGACAGTAGTCCGACATGACTGCTCCAGCGACAAATTGGCCAATTCCAGACGCGGTTCGTTCATCATCCCAAGACGCATTGCCCCAGTTGTCTCCGTATCCATCGCCGTCGATGTCGCTCCATTGCGATGAAACCGTTGGGAAGAGATCTGGGTTGTTGCCAGATGTGTTGTCTCCATACCCGTCCCCATCTGCATCCAACCATTGGGTGGCATCCGTCGGGAATTCATCCATGAGATCGACTACACCATCGTTGTCGCTATCGATGAAATTGTTGATGAATGGATGGCTGTCAGAATTGTCTCCAATTCCATCGTTATCGGAATCTTTTGTTTCTGTTGCATCGAGTGGGAATGCATCGGCATTATCACCGACGCCATCACCATCTGAATCCATGGTTTCGTTGGCGTCAAATGGGAACATATCGGCGTTATCACCAGCACCATCGCCGTCACTATCGACGTACTCGAAGGCGTTGTTAGGGAACATATCGGCATTATCACCAACGCCGTCGTTGTCCGAATCCATGGTTTCATTCGGGTCATTCGGGAAGACGTCTGCATTGTCACCAACGCCGTCACCGTCAGAATCTGTATCCTCATTTGGATCGAGTGGGAAATCGTCCGCATTGTTTCCAACTCCATCTCCATCGGTATCGAGTGTTTCCGTTGCATCGAGTGGGAATGCATCGCCGTTATCGCCTACGCCATCGCCGTCCGTATCATTCCATTCTCCAGCATCGGATGGGAAGGCATCACCCGTGTCGCTGTACCCATCTCCATCTTGATCTGGGCAACCCAACAAATCGATGGTTGATGTCCCTGCAACATTATCGCAATCATCGTCGGCATTGAGAACGCCGTCCATATCGATGTCGTCCTGAGCGATGTAGAGATATGAAACATTGAGGTCAAGCATAGCTCCGTTGTCGCCCCAAAGAGTGAGATCGACGGTTTCGTAGGTATTCCCCGCTGCCGGCGCAGTAACTTGAATGGTTGAATCATCGATGACTGTTCCAGTTACGTTGCCATATTGGCCAAACTGGATGCTGACTTCGCTTGTCTCGACAAGACCGGCAGACATTGTAGCATATCGCAAATTCTTGTTGTCATAATCTGCATAGGCTGCATGGAGTTGGTGATTGTCATCGACGACCAATGCATTTGAACGACCGACATCAAGTCCTCCGGTTCCATCTACGGTCATGCTTGACCATGAACCAGAAGCACTTCGTGTGGAATACAGAAGGTCGTCTGTACTTGACTTCCAATGGAGTACATGTGGGCGGTCAAGTGCATCGAGGTACAACGAGGTGTCGTCACCCGAGTCTCCAGTGATACCACCCTGGCTCCAAAGTGTTCCAGGATATCCCTCAGCGTAGCGTAGGCCGTTGGCGTTCTTTTGTATGATGAATATGTCCCCATCCGACTTGACTTTGGTTTGCGTGTAATATCCCGGAGAGTTTGTATTCGAGTGTTGGTATTTGTCCCAGGGCCCACTTTCGTTTGTGATGTAGTTGAAACGGCTGTTTCGATGGTCGCGGTACGATACATGGACGGCATCGTTGTCATCGATGTCAATTGAAGGATAGCAACCGATCAAATCTGTTGATGTATCGAGCCCTATTTTGCTCCAGCCACTTCCGTCATCGTAGGCCATGTGAAGTCCTCCACAAACATAAGCAGGACTTGAGAACACGATGTGTGCTCGGTTTTGTGAATTGACTGCAATGCCAGTTCCGTAAGAATCGACATTGCTCGTTGTGTATGGAATTGACCAATCAGTACCGTTGAAGTAGCGATAATGGAGATAGTCTCCAGTCACCCAATGCGATACGTGAAGGTGGTCGTTGCTGTCAACGACCATCTCAACATCTCGATAATCCATGCTTCCTGAGTTTGAGACAATCACCGAGCGTGTCCATGATGTTCCATCGTATACGGCGTGTTTGAGTTGATGTGTGTCGTAGTTGTAGTAGACAATGTGAATGTCACCGTTTGAGGTTACTGCAATGGCTTGGTCACCATGCCCTCCTTGGACATAATCGACAGTCGAAACGGTCCAAGAGTGGGTTTGGCCATCGGTGGTGACGTTGTTGTAGGCAAGGCTGGAGAATCCTGAGCCTGTGATCGTGATCGTCTCACCACCTGTGGTCCAACCTGAATTTGGATTAACAGAAATCACAGTGGATTCAGACAATTGAGGTTCTTGTGCTGAAGACAATGAGGTAGGTTCAGTTGTCAACAACGGAGACGAAAAAACCGAAAGCAGGACAAAAACGACCAACCATGTTCGCATGTAACTAACACATCAACTCCTGTCATAAATAATCTGTAACAGCACTGTTACTCTTGGTACCAAGACTGTAACCTTTCAATTAAGAACGTCCTATGCAGTATATCCACTGTGAGCGGAGAACCCAATCCAAATTGCGACCCGCTCTATGGGCGGGTTGATGCGCTTCTTGAGCAATTGACAAAGTCAAAATCGTTGCACATTTTGATGATCCTTGACCAAAAAAACCAGGCACTGCGCTTCTCTGAAATCAAAGATCGAGTTGATGCATCGTCAACGACGGTATCTCGCCGGCTCGGTGAACTGATTGAGTTTGAGCTCGTTGAGCGCACCAAGACGAGTGAAGAATCAAAGACGCATGAATATGCGATTTCTGAATATGGCAAACAACTGAGTCCAATCATGCATGCGTTCTATGATTGGGTCAAGCGAAGAGATTCGGCTTGATTTACTGCGAACTGCTCACATCTGCTAGGAGGATGTGACCAATCAACGATGCTTCAATACGGCTTGCATCGATGGTTTCATCGAGCGAAATTCCGAGGTTTTTCGCTCCATCGAGATTGATTTCCAAGGATTCTGAGGTCTTGGAAAGACCGAGCCCAATGAGAAGTTCGTTTGCTTCTTGATCAACGGTTTCTGAATTCATCGATGTTGTTTGATCAGGAATATGGAGCAACCAACCAGATGTTGACTGGTTCTGTAAACCGGCTCGCTTGAAGGCTTCCGATACGTTGTGCGTACCCGCTAACACTCGTAAGAACTCAGCATCAAGGGTTCGAGCTTGTGCTGTTCCTCGTTCTGTGTTTCGATTGCTGACCGTTGTAGCAGTCCACAATTGTCGAGACGTTTGAGCGACATCGGAGCGGCAAAAGACCCAGCGTTGACTGGGAACAATCTCTTGAAACGATTTCACGAAGGACTTCAATTCCAATGGCTCGTTGCTCGTCCAAGACCAACAAGGAAACGTCTCCCACATTGCGACGCCCTGCATCGACATACCTCATCAACTCTACGCCAAATCTTCGCCATCGAGTGGCATATCGTCGCTTCGTTTCTTGACCGGAGCAGTTCCATGTTTTCGCTGAACGACCTTCTTGACCTCAGTCATGATGTTGTTGACCAATTTCGGACCCCAACCTCTCCATGATGCGACCTTTTGCTGATCGTTATGGGTCATAGCCAGTACGTCTTTTGGTGTTCGAATCCCAATCGAGGCAAGCGAGCGAGCACGCTGCCGGCCAACGTGACGAATTTTGACCAAGTTCAATAAATCCGATTTGCAACCGTGCCGAACACGTTGACGAAGTGTGTCCAATTCGGAGGACAATTGAGCAAGAACTGGCATATGTTCATCAGCAAAAACGTCGTCGTTGAGAAGTATTTCACGACCTGCATACAACAGCCAATCCATCAAATCAACACGGTGATGAACATCTCCAGGGGAAACATCGAGTTGCTTTTCAATTTCACGCATGGTTTCTTCTTCAAACCAGTGCTCAAGACACCATGCAGATTTGACGAGTCCGAGATGTCGTTCTTCGTATGGTATATCGAAGAGGAGTTCATCTTCGACAGATGCGGCTTTCAATTGCAGGTCAGAACCGATGGTGAGATCTGCTGTTTTCGCCCAAAGTGAGGCGAAGTCAGGTGTGCTGCATGCCAAATGCGTCAATCCAAAGGAACTCACAGGTCCATCTTTCCGTACCAATCGACGAACAGCACGGCGCATCCCTGTTCGAAGTATCGAAGCGGAGAGCGGATCAAGATACAGTTGTGCAACGCGCTCACCGATTGGTGTTGCTTCGTATTTCATCGATGGAGGTTCACCTGATGTATCGCTCCAGCCTCCGACACTGTTGAGGGACGTGGCTGAAACAAACCCGAGGGAAGGTGTGCCATGGGATGACGGAGCGGACTTGACCTGTCGCTCCTCTCGAAGGGTAACGCCGCCAGATTCCTGGGCAACATTGACCCATACAGGAACATCATCGTCCCATGTTTCATCTTCATCGATGACTTTGTCCTGACGGCGAGCCTCGTAGGTTTCATCAAGGCCCAAGCGTCGCAGGAAGCGTTCTTCGACTAGCCAATCGAGCATTGAATCAAGCCGTTCTTGCAGTTGGTTGGTCGGCATGGTGGTTCCAAGGAAGGTGGCATCAAAGAAGGAGCCAATGGAATCTCGATGGAGCAATCCACCCGTTGCAACGCAGGACAAGAGATGCATACGCATTGCTGGTTCAGCAGAAAGTTTGGACGATATGTCTTCAATGGGCCCGAAAAAGTACCGTTCACTTACCTCATCGGCGACCTGCCAACCATCGGTTCCTTTGCAAAGCACCCATGCTTCTCCAACTGGATCGTATCGTGGACGACCAGCTCGTCCAAGCATTTGGTGCACTTCCATAACGGGGAGTGGTCTACTCATGCCATCGTCCCAACGTTTGATGTCACGAACCAAGACACGCCGTGCAGGAAGGTTCACCCCTGCAGCAAGCGTTGGCGTTGCGCACAAAGCTAGAAGGAGACCTTGCTTGAAAGCCGATTCAATGCTCTGACGTTGGCGATGCGTCAGTCCTGCATGATGGAAGGCTACTCCGCCACGTATGCATG
>JAAZUV010000140.1 GCA_018623995.1 Methanobacteriota archaeon | reverse complement strand
CTCAAGAATCAATTCAGCAAGGTAGGAACCATCTTGTCCGGTAATCCCTGTAATGAGTGCAGTCTTCCCGCTCATAGCGATTCCTGATGCTTGCCTTTTTTCAAAGCGTCGCATCAAAATGTAGAGTCATCAGATACAAACCATTGTAAAGAAATAACCACGCGATTCTAACTGCATGCAGAAGTGCTGGAGTTTTTGGGATGCTTGAAGTCAATGGTCTAACCAAAAGTTTTGGTTCACTGGATGTCCTAAAAGGCGTCAATATGCAAGTCGAGAAAGGCGAGATGGTTGCGCTCATGGGACCTTCTGGCTCTGGTAAATCAACGCTTTTGAACATCATAGGAGGTTTGCTTGCTGGTGATGGTGGTAGCATTACCCTCGATGAGCGGACCTACGGGCAAAAAGGGCCTTCCAGCGTTGTCGACGTTCGTCGAAATAAGGTTGGTTGGATTTTCCAAGATTTTCACCTTCTCGACAATCTCTCCGCCCTTGACAACGTTGCAATCGCGCTCGAGTTGTCAGGAATGCCTTCGAATGAAGCAGTAGCAGCTGCTGAAGTAGCATTAACGAAAGTCGGTCTTGGCGAGCGACTCAATTTCATTCCAGACCAACTCTCTGGTGGGCAACAACAACGTGTTGCGATTGCTCGAGCTATTGCTGGCAACCGCCCAGTTTTACTCGCGGATGAGCCGACCGGGAATCTTGACATCGCAAGTGGCAAAGAAGTGCTCAAACTGTTCAAAGATCTCTGTCATGATGAAGAAAACCCCATTTCAATTCTCATGGTAACACACGATCCTGACCTTGCTTCGAACGCTGATCGAATGCTTCTTCTCAACGATGGGAAAACGGAAGCATCTGACATTCGGTCTGCTTGGGGCCTTGATGAGGAAGGTGAGGAAGAATGAGTGACGATGTCTCCGATTTGCAAGACAGCGACTTCGGCCAGAATCGTTCTCGAGTTCGACGCTACCAACACGCCTTGATGGAATTGCCGAGCCGTTTGCGACTTGCAGGTCAAAGTGCATGGCGTGGTAAGGAGCGCGGCATGGCCGTCATCGCTGGTGTATTCCTCGCATCGCTTGTTATCACGACCGTTCTTGCTTACGGTGTTGGATTGTCCCAATTGTTCTTCGAAGAATCCCTGGATTCTGAACCATTTGATGCGAAGATCGAGTTTGCACGAACGCCTGTCGAGAACGCATCAGGGTGGACCAACAATACGACGACGATGACCGAAGTCTGCGATGAATTGATGGATGAATTCTCGGAATTCAACGATTGTACTCTCGTTCTTGGACGTCAAGGAATCCACAGTGGTGGCTTCTTCAACATCGAGTTTGTCGTTGCTCAACCACTTGAAATGCGAGCGATTTCCGACAACGAAAATCCATTATGGGATTCGATGAATTTCGACTATCCCGAAGCGCTTGATGCAGGCCCGCCTATTTCTGATAAGCGAGCCATTCGATTCCTTGGACCTGAAGCGTTTGATGGTGAGTTGGCCGACCGGCTCGGTGAGAACATCATCGCAGGTCTAGGTGAGTGGCCTACACCAGAAAACATGAGCGAGAATCGCGGCATCATCTTACCATCGACCATTGCCAGTGAAGCGCAAGCCAAGGTTGGCGATGTTCTCGATGAACTCACCTTCGCCTATGTTGTCGATGAATCGACGCTGCTTGAGGCGAGCATCACGGAAGACAACTGTGCAGGTGAAATTACACCAGAAAACAACGAGATGATCTACTGTCGAATGTGGATGACCGTTGAAAATCTCACCGTTATGGGTATCTACGAACCATGGGATTTTGGTAACCCAACACTTCCTTTCAATCCAATCTTTACGACTTGGGAAGTCCTTGAAGAGTCGCAACGAGCGACCTTGATCGACAACGATCACATGTACCTCGGTGTCACCATCGATCGAGGTCAATTACCAACCACGTCCACGGCTGATGCTGCAGAATGGCTTGAAAACTTAGGAACTGAAGTTCAAGATGGCAACTACACCGATGCAGGTGTTGAACTGTATTACACAGACATTGTTTCAGGCACCATTCTTTTCCTCAACATCTTCCTTGGGCTCATCCAAATTTTCGATTACATCATCATGATTCCAATCGTTTTCCTCTCCATTGCTGTCCTTATCTATGGACTGGTTCTTTCGCTCGAACAACGTCGTCGTGAAGTCAGTATCCATCGTGTTATTGGAGCGGATGGAAAGAGTCTGCAAGGCATGGTCCTTCTGGAATTGTTTGTCATGTCTTCGGTCGCCTGGCTAATCGGTTACATTCTGGCCCTCATGGCCGTCCCAATCGTTCTTTCAGCGGTCGGATTCATGGAATTCAGAACCGGCGATTTCGATGTCAACCCAACGCTTGGTATTGGTTCGACCATGTTCACTGCCATTGCAACGCTCGGACTTGCCATGATCTTCGGACGCAGTCGTGCAAGGGATTTCATTGAACTCGAAATCGAAGAAGGTGTTCGCAAAACCACGGCCAAAGCTGAACCAAAGCGATGGCTTCACTGGTCTGCATTCTTGTTCGGTATGCTTGCCGTCATCGACACGTGGCTTGAGATGAATGGTAGCGAAGATGGTATTGTTTCCAACTTCTTCATTGAAGGATTGATTGGAATCATTGGACCATTCGCTCTTTGGATTGGTGGAGCATTGCTCCTTGGTCGAATTGGTGCAAAGGGTCCTCAAATCATGCAACTCTTGTTCGGTCGTTCACCGCTTCTCAAGGATGTAAAGCGCGGTTTGAAAGGTTCAGGATCGGCTGAATCTGTGAATCGACTTGCGGTCATTATGCTCCTCACACTTTCCATTGTGACTTTGGCGGCTGTTCAAGGCTATACTGGAACACTCGTCGATGAGAAAACAGCCGATGCAACGGTTGGTTCGGACTTGCAAATTTCAACCGAGCAAGCCATCAATGCATCCACACTCATTTCTCTTGTCAACGAATTTAGTGATGCTGACGTTAATCCAATTGCGACGAGCGTCCCTGAAATCACGCTTGCTGACGAACAAGGCGGCGATAGCTTGCAAACCTTTGTTCTGCTCAATGGGAACGAGGATGTCTTACGTTGGAGTGAGCAATCGATACCTGGTACCGATGTTGATGCCGCCATGAACGCCTATGCGAGCAATGGTTTCTCTGCAGGCCAAGATTCTGCTTATTCACTCGACTTACCAGGTTCCGATCGTGGAGGCGATGAAAACAGACTCGACGATGTCCTCCTCAAGCCAGGTGATGAGAAATCACGAGAGATTACGTTCGTATGGGAACAGATCGAGTTTAACTTCACCACGGGCGGTTCTGAAGAAACAGACCCTCTTGCTCTGTTCAATGCGTACACACTTCTGATGGACGCCGACTGGGGTGGCCTCAACCTTTCTGGACAAGATCTTGATGAGCGAGATTTGGGACGTGTTGATCTGTCGAACACCAACCTTGCAAACGCTGACCTCTCAAACATGAACATGAGCGAATCGATTCTTCTCGACGTCAACCTCAGCAATGCTGACCTAACCGGAGCCAACCTTGAGAATGCCATCCTTGTCAATTTCATGGGCGGTTCATTGGACGATGCAGACCTGACCGATGCAAACCTTGCAGGCGCATTTGGTTTCTTTGACCTTTCAGCAGCGACCTTGTCGAACACGACATGCCCTGACGGAACCAACAGCGATGAAACTGGTTGTCTGAGTGGTGCAAGTGAGATACCTCCTCCGTTGGCAGCAGATCTCTTCTTTGCCGACACTCGAGTTCAACTGATTGTAACACCGTATACGACCTCGATGTACTACATGGGGACACACGAATACATCCCAGGTGTTGGAGCAGCAACGATCGCTTCTGCGTTGATCATCGGTGAGGATTCATGGCGTAGTCTCGTTGGAGACGATGTGGCCAACAATTTGACTTCTAAGACATGGATTGTCCGTGTTGATGGCTTGTCAGGCGATGCACTCGAATCACTTGCATCGCAAATCAAGGCAGATGCCCGTGTTTCTGGTGTTCTTGATTGGTCAAGTACACACAAGGAAGTTGAGCGAAATGGCGGTCTCATTTTCGGTACACCTGGATTGCTTTCTCTGCAATTTGTTGTTGCAAGTGTGGCAGCGGTCGCATCGAGTTTCGTTTTCCTTTCTTTGGTGCTGAGCCAGCGTCAGAAAGAATTGGCTGTACTACAGGCGATTGGAGCCTCTCCAAACCAAATCATTCGATTGGTTCTGTTTGAGATTCTCTCCATCGTTGTTGTTTCGATGGCTCTCGGTATCGTTCTCGGAGCTGGATTGGCGCTCTCCTTCAACGGTTTCTTTGACATCTTTGGATTCATCTT
>JAAZUV010000139.1 GCA_018623995.1 Methanobacteriota archaeon | reverse complement strand
TCCATTGCGTGGAAAGTCCTGCTTGCTGTGCATCGTTGCTGAGGTATTCAAACAGCATCGGGGTCAGCAATTCCCATGCATAGAGAATGCCGCAAACGGCCAAGATCATACTTGATGCCATGGACAGAATAAACGAGAAACTCGGCTTAGGTGGGCTGAAATTCAACTCTCGAAACCGTTCAAGAACGAGTGGATGACGTGCACCACGTAGCGTTGTTTCTGTGATTACGAGCAACAAGGCCAAGAACAGGCCGAAACTGGCTGAAAGTTGAATTTGAAGCATCAGGAATTCAACCGGCGATGTGACAATGACGTTGACGTCATCGGGTAATCGTTGATCTTCGATGAGCCACGTGACGATACCTTTTGCAATTGGGAATCCTACAACCAATCCTGTGAGGAACAGTCCAACCAATGCAGTTGCACGCTTTCGAAGGTAATCTCGTGCTGAATTCAGCAATTGACCACCAGGTGAACCCATCAATTCAGAGACGGCGTCTTCCAACGATGAAGAGGACGCCATGGTCATCGCAAGTGTTTGTTCTACAAAAGTGAATGCTCACTCTTCTTCCCATGTGTGGGATGGAAGAGAATCGTACCACGGTCGGCCATCGTTGTTCAATCGATACAATCTGTACACAACAAATCCAGTGATGTACAACGATGGGAGTGAGAGAGCAACAGCCTTTGTCATGGAATTGTCTGAGTTTTCGTAATCGGATTCAACTTGAACTTCAAGCACGCCTTCATCACCGGGGTGATGGAAAAAGATGAATGTGTAAACTTTCGGTGAATTGAGCTTCAAATCAATACTCTCGTTTGGCAACAATTTCGCTGTACAAGCCACCTGCTGATTGCAATGATACTCGGCCAAACCTTGCATCTCTGGCCAATCCACTCCATAATCAGAGAAGCCTCCTTCCGCTAGGTTGACGGTGATGATGGCGTATTCGAGCGTTAACGAATCATCCATATTTTCAATTGTCGTCGTGATTGAATACTTAGGACTCATTTCAGATAGAATGTCTTGAACGGTATCTCCTGGGCCAAGACGGAATGAGGCTTGGTCATCATTTGTTGCATCTTGGTGATTGATTGCGCCCATGATCGCAGCGAAAAGAATCAACAGAATGGTTCCCTCGACCACAACGTGCTTGCGAACCTTTTCACGTGTTACGCCCTTGAAATAAGCGCCGTAATCGTTGCGTAGCCTCGGTTGCACATGATGGATGAACAAGGCTCCGATTCCTCCAACGATGATTCCGAGTGGAATGTCGATGATCCAGTGAATGCCGAGGTAGAGAATGGCGAAAATAAACACGATTGTATTGATGAGAATGAACATGTGGTAACGATAGTGTCGCCACTCTTTCAGTGTCTGACCGTTCGATTTTACGTGTAGATAATTCAGCATCAAGATTCCAAAAGGAATGGCTACGTGTAGTGAAGGAACGGCATTGTCAAGTGGGTCGTGTGTTGCGTAGAAGGTCGAGTACCATCCATCATGGTACAACAAAGCATCCATGCCCGGAATCCAAGATGATGTAACCTCGACGTTGAAGAAAAGGTAGTAAGGTACTGCGATGGCGTAAATCAAGAGATAATTCAGCGTCACCTTGTCGGTCATGTCGCGGTCGCTTGTGTAAGCGAAATAGACCGTTGTGACATAGATTAAGAATAGGTATACGAACAAATAATGGAAGTTGAGGAATGCAGTAAGTGCATCACTGGCGAAAACAGTTTGAATCCAATGAACTGCATTTCCTTCAAGTCCATGGACAGTATCTGTCCAATGTCCAACTCGGTGCTTGATCGGTTCGTTGAGTCCGTCTGTCAAATCTTTCCACTTGATGATGACGATGTATCCCATTGCGTGGAGATAGTATCTCTGCTTGTGAATGGTTTTGAACCACTGACCGTATTTCAGTCGGGATTTCGTATCGTGCAGAGAGAATAGGTAGCAAATAACCGGAGTCAAGAACAAAATCATGCCCATCATGACTGTCCAAGGACTCATGTCTCTACGCCATTGATTTCGGATTTAGAGGTTTATGTCCTCACGACACGACTTGTTCAGTATTTCAACCGAATCTATGGCACTGGACTTCAAGAACCACGATGAGTTCGTCAACACGAAGCAGATGTATCAACAAGCACCGGAAAACACGCTTGAAAGTCTCGTTCACGCCATGGGGCTGTTCGATGCTATCGAGTTTGATATCCGTCTCACGAAGGATAATCACGTCATAATTCACCACGATCGTACTGTTTCAATTGCTCCTTCGTTACGTAAGGGTCGTTCACCATTCGTCGAAGATTGGAATCTCGATGAGTTGCTCGACCTCGGTTTTTGTTCCTTCGAAATGTTGCTTGAGAATACCTCCATTCAACGTGCTGTCCAAGAGGAAGGCAAGGTTCTCGTGGTAGAATCGAAACGTCCAAGCCTCAAGGTGAAACGAAGTGGAGGATGGTTTGCTACGAAGAAACACGACATCCACATGGGAGAGACGATGAAGCGTGCTGAACAACTCCTTGACCAATACGATGTGCCAAAGCATTCGACTGTCCACTACGCCTTTCACAAGACAATGGACAATGCAACAAAGCTTGGAGGTATTCAGAGAAGTTGGTCGACATTGTTGCCGACCATTCGACCGTTTGCAGGAAAGAAGACACATCGTGTCCTTGCTTTCCCGGAATATCTCAACACCTCTTTTTCGAAGTTGATGCGTAAGCATCAACGTAATGGTTCCCCAATGATGCCTTGTGCTGCAGAATACGTTGTCTCTCCGACCAACATGGTGCCTATCGGTAAGACCGTTGGCCTCAATGGAACATCATTGAGACAACTCACAACAATACGCAAAGGCTTCCCAGTTTATCTTTGGCCAGTCAGTCCAAAAATCGAACATTCAGTACTCAATGCTGGTCTTTCGGCTTTAACAGATACGAGCGATCCAAACCTTACATGGCTTCCAAGCGGTCACGCACGTTGGACGCGTCCAGCAACACATCCGTTGGATGCAATTCAGCAGGATCGATTGAACAAGGCGACCAAAGACGATCATATCGAGATTCTCAAATCACTTGAGAGCGAGGTTGTACCTTGGATGGAGTGCGATGAATCGAGAAAAAGAGAACTGTTCACGTTCTGGAGAACCAAATGGAATTGGTCGAAATCCGTTGATGAACTCATGGCCTACGAGGAAGAAAAAGGCAGTATGCCGTGGGAAATCGTACGCATGATTGGTCACCGAGGTTCGGGCAAAACCAAGCGACCTGTTCTCTGATTATTCTTGCTCAAGGATTTCTGGCAAGTGCTGTTTCGCATCATGGCGCAAGAACGGACCATACAAGGTTGGTAACAGTGTGACACTGGAAACCATAGCGAGGCTGATGGCCACGATGAAGACTTGGCCGAACAATCGCAATGGAAGCAATCCAGAGAAGTTGAGGATGGCAAATCCACCTGCAGTGCTGATCGCAGCACCAAGCATTGCACGCCCAGTCGTTGCTGTTGTTTTCGAGGTCCATTGAGCGACCGTCTTTTCTGGATGCAGTTCAACTTCTTCTTCCAATCGAATCACGTAGTGTACTGCATAGTCAACCCCCAACCCAAGCGCTAGGGCGCCGATGGTAACCGTCTGAGAATTCAGTTGATATCCTGCAAGACCCATGATGCCGTAAACCCAGAGAACAACGGTGATCAAAGGAATCCAAATGACACCACCGCGCAGTACGGCTTGTGTCAGACTTTGTGTCCGGACGAATTGAATCAAAATCAACACAAACAGAATTGTGAAGGCGACAATGGCGGTTGATGTAACTGCAGAAATTGCAACGTCTGCACTGATTTGTGCGAGGATCAATGCACGACCACTGAGTTCCATCGTGAAGCTTCCGTCAACCGTCGTTGCAGCATCTTGAAGCGCTTGCGAAAGGCCTTCTTCGAAATCAACGGTTGCTTGCCAATCGAGCGTGTTTGCCTGGAACGAGATGATGGTTTGACGTCCATCGATGTAAAGAAGCGAATCAACAAGGTCTCGCCCTGTGGCGTTCTCAAGAAGATATGCTTCAAGATCATCAAATCCTGCTTCGGTTGTCAAATTGTTGAGAAGGCCATCCAAGGTTGGATTCCTTCCACGTTCCGATTCCAAGGTGTCCCAAATACCAGTGGGGACACCCGTCACGCCGTCTGTATTGCTGAGTGTCGCAATGGCAGTGTTGTACGCTTCGATTCCTTTCTCTGAGAGAATATCACCTTCAAGAACAACATACAACGGTGTTGGACTGCTTTGGAATTCTTCGGCAATCATGAGGAAATCCTGAACCACTTCGAGCGAATCGTCGAATTGATCT
>JAAZUV010000002.1 GCA_018623995.1 Methanobacteriota archaeon | reverse complement strand
CATACAGTCCAATGTGTTCGAGGAACAGGACTGGATCATCAAGATGTGCCGCTTCGACCAATAGGTCGTAGGCATCTTGCGGCGTTCCTGGGGCAAGGACGACCAGTCCGGGGTCGTTGGCAAACCACGATTCGATCATGTTCGCATGGAACGGACCCGAGCGAGTGCGTGCGCCAAGTGGAACACGAATGGTCATGGGACAATCAGCACCCCAGCGCCAGCGTAACATTGCTGCATTGTTGATGAGGGCATTGAAACCGAGAGCAGCAAATCCTCCAAATTGAATCTCAACCATTGGACGCATGCCAGAGAGGGCGGCTCCGACACCAGTGTGAACGATAATGGCCTCACAGAGAGGCATATCGACCAACTTTTCTTGGTGTCCTGCGTTCTTCAGGGCCATGTTCATTCCAAATGCTCCAGCGACCTCCATATCTTCTCCAATGAAGACACAATCATCTCCATGCATGTTCGCAATGTCGACCATGGCTTGTTGAATGGCTCGAGCATACGTCCATCCACCAGATTCGACGTACTCCAGTGGTTGACGGGATGCTCTGGATTGCGTGTTTGGAACGGCTCCAATCGTGGCGAGATGGTCATCATGCGTCCTTGCATCATGGAGTGTTGTAACACCCTTCGTCACGGTTTCTGGCTCAGGCCATGCCATCGCTTCAACTGCTTGGCGAGCTTCATCAACATGCTGTTGTTCTTCAGATTCCATTGCAGCGAGTTGCTCTTCACTGGCACCAAGTGTCAACAACAACTCACGGTGTGAGGGGATAGGGTCTTTGTTCGCCCAATATTCGAGGAGATCACGATCGACGTAACCTGGAGGTGTTCCGGTTTCTGAACCGAGATAGAGGTCATCGTGATGGTGTGCGTGACCGCAACCACGCATGGTTTCAACATGAATCATGGTCGGACCACCACCTTCGAGTCCAAATTCTCGTGCTGTAGCGACACTTGCATGCCACGCTGCAGGATCAGAACCATCGATGGTCCATGCAGGGAATCCCATTGCTACGGCCTTATCTGCCCACAATTCAACGCCTGATTGGTGCGCAGGAGGCGTGTCAAGCGCAATCTGGTTGTTCTGGAGGATGTAGCAAATCGGCAGTCCTCGTGCACCTGCTAAGTTGATGGCTTCCCAATACTCTCCAGAGGACGAGGCTCCCTCTCCGATGCATGCAACGTGGAAACGATCGAGCGATTGCTTCCATCCTGCAAAAGCAAGACCCGTCATGGTTGCACTGGCAATAGGAAGTGGTGCTGTAGGTGGAAGTACACCGACATGCCAAGCACCGATGTGCAAATCACGCCCTCCAGCACCATCGTGGCCACCGTTTTGGTTTGATCCTGCCTTGCCCATTTGAGCGGCCATGACATCAACAACCGTGTCACCCATGGCGAGTGCAAGGCCAACATCACGAATCATCGGAGCAACGAGGTCGCCATCATACCCGTTTCCGGGTGTTTGTGATTTGTCTGGCTCATCAGTGCGCTTCAATGCTGTAGCAACGGCAACAACACCTTCTTGCCACGTTGAGCGGAATCCCTTGCCTCCAAATCGAGAGCCGTCAGGCGTTTCCATACCAGAAAAGAACACTTCTTTGAGGTGCGCATCCATGGCGCGGGTACGCGTCATCATACGCTGCCATTCCATTCGCTGCTCCATCGTTGTCGACATGTAATGAGCAAGGCGCCTGAGGCACAAACGAAGATCGACAATAAGATGCTTCATTCGTCGTTGAAGATGCTCTTCGATGGTTCTTCGTGGCATCACCTCTTCTTCGAGAATGGTCGAAATCTTGTGTGTGTTTTGTGCTTCAAACCCTCGCTTGAATGCATCAACAAAACGTTCACTGAACGCATGCCAAGATGCACCATCAAAGGAATGTTGACCATCCACATGGAGATGATCCCAGATGTTGGCTGCCAAGAAAACGTGTCCTTCGTGGCGTTCTGAAAAGAAGCGCATCACTTCTGCACGAGCGGCATCAATAAGCAGCGGTTGTGTGAAGGTTAGCGCTTCACTTGGCGTCCATTCAGCACCGTGAATGACTGGTTGTGCACCTTGTGTCATGACCCCGCCCCATGTTGGCCAAGAGACACCTTGTATCAAGGCTATGGATTCATGGATTTGGCAAAATGCCTCACTCTTCTTCCCCGATAGCGTCCTTGAGCACGCGAATTGAGGTACGCGTCACGATAACAGTCGCCAAGACTGTTGCAACAATACCGAGGAGAAGTAAGAACAGTCCTCCACTCGACTCAGTTAGGCCTGCCATCCCCGATCGACTGAGAGCAATCGAACCCAGAGCATGGCCGTAGTAAGCGTAAATCAGGCAATAAATCAGACTTGAAAGATTCGAGAGTAAGAAGACGCGAGGTGTCACAGGAGTTGCCGACATGATGTAGTTGAGCCACTCGTCAGGAAGAATCGGTGAAAGACGTACTAAGACCGAGATTCGCATCGCATCTTCGCCCAGTGCAGCTTCGATGTTGAGCATCCTCTGATCGTTTTGGATGGCCTCTTGAATGGATTCTCGGAAGAGCCATCTTCCAAGAACAAATGCAATCAAACCTCCAACCATGGATGCGACAAAGTTCACGATGACAGCCATCCAGAACGGGAATATGGCGCCTGCACCAACTTTCACAAATGGTGTTGGCAAAAGAAGAACAATCGCCAACGAAAGTGCAATCGTGAACAATACAGGTGACCAAATTCCGAAACTTTTGATCCAATCAATGATGTTCGCAGCATCTTGAAACAAAAAGTAGCCTGCAACACCACAGAGAACCAATACTGCAAGACCAAACAATGCTCGCCATTGATACAATCGAACCTTTTGTTGCTTCATTTGCTGGAGGTTTTTTCGACCATCGATGAGATGCAGTTCCGAAGGCTTCGGAAGTTGCGAAACCGATGGCCGTGGAATCTTCTTCATACCGTCATTCCTCTTCCGATTCAGGCAATGATGAGAGGACATCACCAAGCATTTCTGTTGCATCCTCTATTCGTGTCATGAGTGTGATATCAGCGACGGCCCCTGGCCGTCCTAAATCCCACATCAATTCATGAACCATTTCTGTGGTCAGTCGTGTCATGCGCAAGACTTGAGGGTCGATGCGGTCCATATCATCCTCAGGAAGGAGCGCAATTTGTTCTGGCACTTCATCGAGGATATCATCCATTTTTGATTCAATCTCGTCGGCAATGTTTGCCGCTTGCTGTTCCAAAATCGATTCCATTCCACCTGCTGAAACAGGCGTTGGTTGCTCGTTTAAATCGCCCAGAGATTTCTTTTTCTTCAAATCTTCAAACGACGGCCCAGTTGCTTCGCCTCCCTCTCCGCCTTCTTGCACCAAGCGGTTGAGTGCAACGCGAAGAAGATTGGACAAATCCGTTGCTTCCAAATCCAAGTCAACATCCATTCCTTCTTCGCCCATCTGAACAAGAATTTCGTTGATGAAGGACTCGTTGATTCGGTCGGGTCCTACGAGCCCCTTGAGCATGGGTAACGCCCATCCCCCTCCACCGGCCATTACCGCGACATCGAACGAACCACCTCCGGTATCGAGCGTAACGTCTGCTGGAGGAGGAACGAATTGTTTGCGACTGTGTTTCCAAAGTTGGTCGACAAGAACCTTCATGTCGACCGGTTTACCAATTACTTCGTGAATTCCAGCCTTCGCAGCGACCAACATGAAATCCGGAGTCGTGGATCGAGACAATAGGACAATTCGGCACTTGAACGCAAATTCAGGATCGCCCATCAATCGTTGAGCAGCATCAATGGCATCGCCTGATTTCCACTCACCATCAAGCAGAACCACCTCGGGCATGACGGCAAGGGCTGTTCCTTCTGCTTGACGAAGTGTTCCGGCCCGGGTAACATCAAATCCTTCACGTTCAAGCGTTGATGCGAGAAGGGTACGACGACCCTGATTCTCGTCAGCAACGATGACCTTTCCCATGATGACCAAGAGGAAACGAGACCTCCGGCTCTTTGAACCTCACCCACAAATTAGCCGTGAACAATGTCTTCTGGAGCGATTTGGCCCCATGCCATGATGCCACCGGTGAGGTTGTACAAGCGACTGGAATCGATACCCGCTTGATTGAGCAACATAATGGCCATTTGAGAACGCATACCACTTCGACACATGACCACAACATCACGGTCGCTAGGAACATCGTTCGAGGCCGTATTCGCAACATCGTGGATGACATGCAAATCGAATGTTGCAAGTCGAACTTGTTGAAGTTCCTCATCGCTACGAACGTCGATAATGAATGGATTCCATCCTGTTTGCTGCTTTGATTTCAATTCAGGCACGGTGATGGATTGCATCATGGAATCCCGTGCAGCCTCGTCTTCTTGAACTTGCTGAGGGCGTGGCGTGCAGTAGGTAGGATCGTCAAACAACGCCTGAGCATAGGACAAATCCGTGATCTCTGGCTTCGAGTCAAGAGGACCAAAGTGCAGTGATTGCATGCTCATTGACTCTGCATCGTACAGGAGGAGGCGCCCAATGAGGCTCGATCCCATTCCAATAATGTGTTTGATGACCTCCGTTGCCTGAAGACTGCCGACAACGCCCGGAAGAACACCAAACACTCCAGCTTCAGCACAGTTTTGCAGCGCTCCAGCCGGAGGTGCTTCGGGGAACAGATCCCGATAACGGCGGTCTTCTTTTGAGGAAAAGAACGAGACTTGACCCTCAAATCGGTGGATCGAACCGTAGACCCAAGGAATCGAGAGAAGGTGACAAGCATCATCGATTAAGTATCGTGTAGGAATGTTGTCCGTTCCATCAACAATGACGTCCCAGCCCTTGAACAGTTCAAGTGCGTTTTCAGGGCTAAGCCTCTCCTTGTGCTCGACAATGTTCAGGTTTGGATCAAGTGCGAGAAGTTGTTCTTTGGCAGAATCAACCTTCAACCGACCAACGTCTTCGGTTCGATGAAGGACTTGGCGTTGAAGATTCGAAATGTCGACCAAATCATCATCGATGACACCAATGGTCCCAACACCAGCTGCGGCGAGATAGAGAAGAACAGGGCTGCCAAGCCCACCTGCACCCACAACGAACACTTTGGCCTTGGCCAACTTCTCCTGTCCCTCAATTCCAACTTGTGGAAGGACAAGATGACGGGCATGCCGTTGCATATCGACCATGTTGATGCGTATTGATGCTCAATCAAATAGACATCGTTGCTCAATGAACGTTTTCCTCAAGCCACTTTTCTGCATCGATAGCGGCTTGGCAACCCATTCCCGCTGCGGTAATGGCTTGCTTGTAACGAGTATCAACAACGTCGCCTGCTGCAAAGACACCATCAACCGAAGTCATGGTGTGGTTCTTGTGAATAATGTACCCATTTTCATCCGTTTCAACCTGTCCACCAAGGAAGTTTGTAATCGGTTTGTGACCAATGGCAATGAACGCCCCAGTTGCAGCAATCTCTTCGGTCGACCCATCTCTTGGATCCTCGAGAACGGCTCCAGTCAGTCCCTTCTCATCGCTCAGCCATTCCTTGACTTGACGGAAGGTTTTGATCTCAATCTTCGGATGGTTCGCAGCACGTTCGTACATGATGGTCGATGCTCGGAACACATCTCGACGGTGAACCAACGTGACCTTTGAAGCAAATCGAGTGAGGAAGGTTGCTTCCTCACAGGCAGAATCTCCACCACCGATAACGAGAACTTCCTCTTCTCGGAAAAAGGCTCCATCGCACGTTGCACAGGTGGAAATGCCTCGTCCTTTTTGCTGCGCTTCACCAGGAGCATCAAGCCAAATGGATTCTGCTCCAGTACAAACAATCAGCGAATGCGCAAAGAAATCCTCACCTTCAACGGTGACCTTGAACGGTCGAGAGGACGTGTCAACGGATTCAACGTTCTTGTCGTGAACGTTCAAACCAAATCGCTCAGCTTGCTCACGAAGTTGCATCATCATCTCAGGACCGCCGATACCTTCCGGATAGCCAGGGAAATTCTCGATATCGCTGGTGAGCATCAACTGGCCACCGGACATGTATCCAGCGAACATGAGTGGCTCGAGCATAGCTCGAGCTGCGTACAAACCAGCAGTATATCCAGCAGGTCCAGAACCGATAATGATGACATTGTGAACATCTGACATTTGACTCACTCTTCGACCAACACCCCGATGGACTTGAACATTATCCCTGTGTTTTCTCATGCAAAGTGTCGGCTAAACACCTATGTAGGTCAGTGCAGAGAATCTATTCAATGAGTAGTCGTATTACGATTCTTCCATTTTTTCTTTCACTGCTCTTCGTTCTCTGTTCAACAAGTCCAATCCACATGCATGAATTTTCTCCGGAGGAAGCCGCCAATCAAGGGACTTCAGGGCGTTCAGTGCATTATGGAGATTGGGTGATTCACAGGGAAATTTTTGTTGATGATGGCTGTAGGAGTTACTATGGATCTGATTACCTCATTACTGCGACCAGCACTCTCGACATGCTTGCCATTTACTCAGAAGGGTGCGATGATGAAACTGGCGATGTGATCGTATACAACACGCATGATTTGAGCCTCCTTCACACGATTCAGAACAGTGATTCTTTGCGAGATGTCATGTTTTCGCCAGACGGGCAGTACCTAGCTTTGCGCTCACCAGAAACATTCTCGGTCGTTGAAACAGCGACATGGACGGAGGTAGTCAGTCAATCTCGCTCCACAGGCGATAATTTCTTTTTCAATTCAGTCACATGGTCCGGAGATAGCACTCGAGTCATTGTCGCCACAGGCAACAACGGCGGCCACATGTATGAAGCTCCTGATTGGAATGAAGTTGAGGGTGCCTCTTCCACCGGAATATTAGTCACTCATCATCCAAGCGAGGAAAAAATTTGGTACGTAGGCTCTGATGGCTCAGGGAACGTTTACGAGTATCAAGACGTTCCTCTTGCAGGCAAGAGATGGGTGTTAACGCGTTCATTTACAATCCAAAGTCCAGTGTACGACCTTGCCGCATCCCCTGACGGTGATGCTCTCATAGCAAACGACGGTTCAAGCACCTACGTGTATACGACCAACGACTACACGCTAAGTGATACAATCCAATATACAACAGGAGAGGCAAAATTTTCACATGATGGAACGTCATTTCTCCAAACAATTGGTTCTTATTCGACTGGTGACATCGGAATTTACTCAACAATGGATTGGGATTTTGAACGAGATTTAGACGTCTCCTACGGAAACAAAGACGCAAGTTTTTCAGCAAATGATTCTGAAATTTTTGTTCTCATATCTGGTGGCTACGATACTACGAAATTGGTTGGCTACATGCCTGATCAGGACGAAGATGGTGTAGATGATTCCAAAGACCAATGCCCTGAAACCCCCCCTGAAGAGGAATCGAATACATCGGGTTGCTCATCAAGCCAACGAGATACTGATGGAGATGGAATCAATGACAAATTCGATGACTGCCCTCGCACGAAGGATACCTCATCTGTCGATGCGAGGGGTTGCTCAGTCTCTCAATTGTTGGATTCAGATGGTGACGGTATAGCCGACTCAGATGATGTTTGTCCCGACTCCGCAGCCAATTCGAAGACGGATCGCAATGGCTGCTCGTCTGTGCAGAGAGATACAGATGGCGATGGGTTGAGCGATGAGAGCGACGAATGCCCGTTGGATGCATTCAATGACTGCCCGGAGAATATTTTGTGGGACTTCAATGGAACGCACATCGAAAATTCAAAAGATTACGGGTACCTTGAATTTGCTCCAAATGGGGATTTTATCGCTGCAAGAAAGTCTCCCTCATATGGGGACGTTTTTGTTATGGACAAGGATCTTTCAGTTGTATACACGATATACGCACCTGGAGACTATTACTTCAATGATTACGAGTGGAGCCCGGATAGCCAAGAGTTGTTGTTGACCATAAGCAACGATGATTCGGAATGTGAATTTCAAACTTGGAATGTACAAACTCAGGTGTTATCTGAACTCCAAGTGTTTCTTTCAGATTGTAGGGGTGTGAGGGCTGACAGCACAACGTATTCACATGATGGAAACATGGTTGTATTATCTGCATACAATTCTGGGTACAGAGTAGAGACCATTCTGCTCGACAGTTCAATGCAGTCAATACTGCTTCAAGACAGCAATTTTGCTCCAAGTATGTTCCAATTCTCTCGTGACGGCGGCTGGCTGTTTGGTGGTGATGGATCGCAGATTGTCGTCTGGGACGCGCAAAATTATGAATTTGTGGAGACACGTGCTATGAGGGGTTCAGATACGATGCAACTCACCTCTGATGGAGGACACTTCCTCCTTCATTCGGATGAGGAAATCATGACCTATTCAGCATCAAAATTAACCACTACTACCACTGTCGCTGTAACAGAAAACGATTCAGAAATTATTGATATCCAATTCTCAAAGAATCAGAAAATGATTTACGTCACTGTGTTGCTGGAATACTGCTCTTGGAGATGTGATGATGAACAAGAGGGAGCAACAACGATTCTCAAAACATACTCAATTGATGAAGGCAATCTGAGCTTTCTCGCTGAAAGTGAAGTGTACAGATCAAGTGATGTTGTTGCACCATTGTATCACCCAGATGAGGAGGTTGTACTCATCAAGCCAGGTCAAAGCGATAACTACATCTCAATGACTAAAGATTCCGATGGAGATGGGTTCAACAACTCAGTCGATGCATGTCCACTGACAGATATTCAATGGGTCGTAGATGAAACCGGATGCAGTGAAGAACAACTCGATGATGATGACGACGGTGTAGCGAATTTTGTTGACCTTTGTATGGACTCGCCCGCAGGCGTGAGTACGGATGAAAATGGCTGTACAGAAGGCCAGGTTGACGAAGATTTCGATGGCATCTGCAACGATGATGCTCCAAGTGACGGCCCATCCGATTGCACTGGCGAAGACAAGTGTCCGGGCACTTCAACAGGCGTAAGCACCGATAGCAATGGTTGTAGTTGGGCACAACAGGACAGCGATGGCGATGGGGTGGACAACGGCAATGATTTGTGTGAATACACCGAAATCCCCGGAGATGCTGATGCGAACGGGTGTGACAGAAAGCAGCGTGATTCCGACCAAGATTCAATCAACGATTATTGGGATGTGTGTGAAGCCACTGCAATCGGGGCTGAAATAGATGATTCAGGCTGTTCAGATCTTCAAGTCGATACTGATTTGGATTTAATTTGCAACAGAGATGCCGCTTCTCAAGGGCCATCGAACTGTACTTCAATCGACACATGTCCGAACACTGAATTTAACGAAACGGTCGATGTAAATGGATGTTCATGGAATCAGCGTGACGATGATATGGACGGGATTTTCAACAAATTCGACCTTTGTCCAAACACACTCGCTGATTCTGTAGCTCCGAATGGATGCTCAGCATGGCAAATGGATTCAGATGGTGATGGCGTGTATGACGCCAACGATGAATGTGCAAATACAGGTGCCAATCAAATTGCCAATGCAAAAGGCTGTTCTGATGAACAAAACGAATTGAAAGGAGCAGGTTCAGATGAGAATTTGCTCACATCAAACATGCTTGTTTGGGTTGCAGGTGTGGTTGTTGTCGTATTGATTGGATTCACCATGATGCGACGAAAAGAGAGTGATGGCTTTGAGGAGGCTCCATCGATTGAATATCCACAATATGCGACTCGTGGCGCCATGCGTGATGGCATGGAATGGATTGAACATCCATCAGGAAGCCAACAATGGTTCTACCGAGATCCATCAACCCAGCAATGGGTTCATCGAAAATAATCCTTCTAGGATTGAATTCGGCCTTGTGCTAAAATTTAATTCTCAATACGTTGAGGTTGCATTATGGATGTCGCCTCACACTGGTTGATGGGTTCGGGTGCGACGAATGGACGTACGAAATTCTGGGTTGCTGGATTGATGGGCGTCCTTCCAGACCTGCTTGTTTTCATTCCGAACTCCTTCTTTTTGGACGGGCGACCTGAGATTGATGAGAATACAGTCACCGCTGATTTTGGATGGTACGCATGGGAAGCATACCAAGTCACGCATAGCCTCATTTGGGCGACGATTGGATTCTTGTTCACGTGGATTTTCTTCGAAAAGCGAGGCGTTACGCAACGGTTGTTTACCGACCATTCACTTTCAGCACGTAACGCTGCAATTTGGCTGTGGCTTCCTTGGTTCATCCACATCTTCAACGACATACCGACGCATACTGCGAAATTCTTCCCTACACCGTTTTTGGCACCGTTCAGTGACATTCGGGTTGATGGATATCGGTGGAGCACGCCATGGATATGGTTCACGAATTTAGCGATCATCATCGCCATTTGGTCGTACGTGTTCTACAAGAAACGAAACCAATCACTCATCGAGGAACGGGCGTAGTGCATCGACTGCAGCTGTTGCATGTGGTCCAATTCGAGGTCCAACATGCTCGGGTAATGCACCAGGACCAATGATGCCCAAACCGATTGGTTTGTTGTGAACCAATTGCAATTCGAGGATGGTTTTGAGGACGCCTTGACCCATGACAAGACCGTGGTCCGTCTCGCCTTTTTCGATGATACCAAGGCAAAATGCTCCATCAATCTCCTCGTTTGCTAGGACTCTGTCGAGCGCTAGTGGGATTTCCATGCAACCAGGAACTTCGATCACATCGACGATGTTGTATCCCAAATCCTCTGCTTGAGAGGTTGCGATTTTCAGCATTTTATTCATTTCGTCCAAGTGGTACATTGCGCATACGGCTACGATGTTTGGCATGTTTATTTCTCCTTCATCATTCGTTCAACTGTTTCGACAACCATCATGGTGGTTGAATCGATTTCAAGATTGACTGCATCTCCAACTTGCTTGTCACCGATGGTGGTCAGTCGCAGTGTTTCAGGAATCAAATGGAGATCAAAGTGGTCTTGTGAGACATCACCAATGGTCAAGGAAATACCATCGATACCGACGTATCCCTTGCTGACAATGTACTTCCGAACGTTGGGTGGAGCGATGATCGAATATTGAGCACCATCGCCAACACGTTCCGATTTACTGACAAGACCACGACCAATGATGTGTCCTGAAAGCAAGTGGCCTCCGACTTCATCCCCGTATCGCAACGATCGCTCAACGTTCACGTGATCTCCTTGCTCAAGTTGACCGAGCGTTGTCTTTTCGAGGGTTTCAGGGATAACATCGAATGAGACGATATCATCACTAAATGCTGTCGCTGTTAAGCAAACACCATCAATGGAAACACTGGCTCCAATCTGCAATCCCTCCGTCGATGGAACACGGATTTGGAGGGTTGTGATATCGTTTCCATTTTCTATAGAAACGATTTCGCCTTTCCCTTGGACGATACCAGTGAACATCAGAATTCGCCTCCCTTTGCTCGCTCAACGATGCGAGCGATGATCTTCCGAGTTCCATCCAAATCGTCGCTCAAACCTTCAACTCGAACAACTTCAATCGAGGTGAATCCTCGTTCTTCCAATGCGGTTCGAATTCGATCTTCAGCATGTTCCTGATCGTATCCTAAGGCGATGATGGATGGTTGAATCTCAGGTAGGATGTCGAAAATAGGAACATCTGGAGAATTACCAATGCACGCAACATCAACCGGTTTCAAACCTTCAACCATTCGACGACGAAGGTCCTGATTGGTAACTGGTTCATGCTTTCGCTTACGAACGGTATCGTCATGAGCAACGACCACGGTGAGGTGATCTCCAAGGGCCTTTGCTTGCTCAAGATAGTGAAGATGGCCTGCGTGGAGAAGGTCAAAAACTCCTACAGCCATGACCTTTCTCATTGTGTTCACCAATTTTGAGCAGAGGAATCATGTTCTTGAGATTACCCATGCAATGCTGCAATGACTTCCGCACCTTCCAAGAATGGAATTCCACGCTCTGCTGCCCAGGTTCGAGCATCTGCTACAGAGAGAGCTCCGTCTCCATCGGGCTGCAACATTTCCGCACCGATGACAACAGGTGTCAATCCAGCGAGACGAGCGATGCCGACTGCGAGTTCAGTATGACCTTGACGTGTCAGGAGACCACCTTCTGATTCACGGCAAACAGGGATGTGCCCAGGTGTTCGGAATTCTGCACCCATCCGTCGCTGCGCCTCAGCCTCGCTGAGTTCATCGTCGAATACGGTCGCAGTGAGTTCTGCAAAACGACGGGTTGTGAGTGCTCGGTCATGATCGGTTATGCCTGTGTAGGTATCCCGGTGATTCAATGAGAGCGTAAATGCCGACCGAGCATCGTACCGCAGGTCGTTCGTCTTCAATTCAGCCAAGACGGGATATTCTGCAGTCAGAGCATCGTGTGTGTGCAAATCCTGCAAAAATGGCAACCCGAAGGCTTGGCCGACATCGTGTCCAATGGCCAAAAAGAGAAGCCCTCCACAATCTTGACGGAGTTGTCGCATCGTTGCAGGCTGTGCAAATGCTGCAGGGAAGAGAAGGTCGGTTTCGCCTTCACGCTTATCCGAATCAAACAGGCAAACTGGATTGCCTTGACGGAATGCAGCAATAGCTGCTTCGACAATTTCCGACATAGGCTGTCGTTTCGTTTCACCTTCATGAACCGTCGTATTGTACATTATGTACAGATTTCCGGCAAACGGGTGACGGAAAGGGGTTAATGTAGGGAACGGCTTGGCTTGTATTCGCGGGGGTGGAATGATGGGTGTGAAACTTGGTCCTGCAGGCGTACCTTTGTCCTGTAAAGGACGAACAATCGTCGAAGGAATGGACGATATTATTGCTCTCGGACTCGAGACGATGGAAGCTCAAACGGTTCGATTGATTCAACCACAACACTTCGAACAATATTGGCAAGCCGGTGTCTTAGCCAACAAGGCTGATTTCGAAATGAACATCCATGGACCGTACTATTCCGAACTTCTCGGGAATCGTGTCGAGCGTGGACGATCGCTTGCAAAGATCGAGGCAACATTGCAAGCAGCGCGAACCATCAACGCACGCCATATCACCCTCCACACAGGTCACTACGGAGACTTCGGACGAGGCACGGCTGCCAATGAGCAGGTTGCGAACATCTTCTCCAGCATTGTTGAGCGTGTTCACGACATCTGGCATGACGACGAGGATGAGTTCCCAGTCTTCCCATGGATCAAGGACGGAACACCATCCAAGATTGGTATCGAGACATCGGGTCGCCAAGAACTGTGGGGAAGTCTGGAAGAAGTCATCGAAGTTGTGAACCACGTTGAAGGAACCATTCCCGTCCTCAACATTGCCCACATCCACGCTCGTGGTCATGGTCGAATGAAGACGTCCGAAGATTATGGCGAATTGTTCGATATGGTTCGTGAGTCGATCGGAACCAAGGAATTCTATTGCCATTTCTCAGGCGTTGAGCACCGAACTGGCAATGCTATGCATTACACACAAATCAAGAAGTCCGATTTGAACTTCGAACCTCTTGCAGAATTCATCGTCGAAGACGGTGGTTGGTTGGACATTACCCTGATTTCAGACTCTCCATTGCTGGAACACGATGCTATGTACATGTTGCAAAACATCGACAAATCAAAGCACAAGCAACTTGAGCGAAAAGCCCGAGAAGACCGCCGTCGTGCACTCGCTGCACAAACGGGTACATCGGTCGAGGACCTCCAGCGTCGCGAGGAGGAAATGGCGAAACTTCGAACTCAAGGTGGCAAAGAAAAGCCCGTTGAAGAGGCGAAACCAGAACCTGAACCAGTCAAGGAAGAAAAGAAGCCAAAGAAGAAAGCCGCTGCTTCCAAGAAGAAAGAAGAAGAGGATGTCTTCTCATTCGATGAGGAAGACGATGACGACTTGTTCTGATTCGGTGAACCAAATTTTCTCAGAAATTGTGCCTTTCAGGCTCTCGTAGAGGGAATGCACATAAGGACAAAGAGTTCGAAGTCCCTAGTCATGGCACACATTGCGGTGTTGGGTTTGGGAAATTGGGGGACAGCTATTGCTCGTCTTTGGCTGCTTGAAGGTCACCATGTCAAAGGTTGGACCATTGAGCAAGAAGTGTATGAATCGATCACCATGGATGGGATCAATCGCAAGTATTTGCCTCAACAATCTGTTGAAGGATTGGAGGCGACGATGCATCTTGAAGAAGCGCTTGATGGTGTTGAAATCGTTGTGCTTGCCATTCCTTCATCGGTCATTCTCAACGTTGTAGATGATATCATTCCGTTCTTGCGTCCTGGACACGTCTTGCTCGATTTGGCGAAGGGACTGGCTCCAGGAAAGCGGTTGATTTCTCAAGCAATTCATGAGGCTTTGAAGAATGCAAATTGCTCAAATCCGTTGGCGGTACTCACCGGTCCGACCATCGCTCCAGAAGCAGCCGGAGGTGTAATGACAACAGCCTTGGTGGCGTCTGAGGACCTCTCTGTTGCTGAACGACTTGCAGAGACGCTCTCCACACCTACATTGCTTTTGCACGCCGCTTCCGACCCTGAAGGTGCGGAGCTCTGGGGTGCGTTCAAGAACGTCGTTGCCCTTGCATGCGGCCTTGTTGACGGATTGAAGACCATCGGAACACTTGGTGGAGACAACCTAAAAGCCGCTATTTTCAGTGCAGGCTTCAAGGAAGGATGCATTCTCTTACCACTCCTAGGTGCAAGGGCAGAGGTAGCCTTTGGTCCGGCTGGATTGGGTGACCTATACGTGACCTCTACGTCTCCATTTGGACGAAACAGGTCCATGGGTGAGAAACTTGGAACAGGAAAGACATTGGAAGAAGCGCTCGAAGAAATGACCATGGTTGCAGAGGGTGTTCGTGCAGCACGCATGTTCCGTGATCGAGCCATCGACCAAGGCATTGAAATTCCGTTTACAAAAGCACTCAATACGCTCCTCGATGGTGATATTGAAGCAGAAGAGTGTTGCCGACGAATGGTTCTCTTGGGATAGGGCCGATTTCCTCATATGGAGGGATGGTATCCTCCAAGCATGGCAGATGACAACTCTTCTGATTTGACAGACTTTGAAGCAGGTCTCCTCGAGTGGTTGTGCGAAAACAACTTCCATGTTGAACCTTGGTCGACACAAAAGGCGGCAAAGCAATTCTACGTTGAAGAGGAAGCCATCTATGAGGCAGTTGCAGCATTAACCCGAAAGGTGCCTCAACGAATTCAAGTGTTTTACAAGAACGGTGCATTGCACATCGCTGCAGATTGAGCGATTATTGCGATGAGGAGTTTCGACTCCGATACAATTTGATCATAGCCTTCAACCATGTTGGGCGGCGCACGTCACCTTCATCGGTAACGAAGGAACGAACCATCAATGACATTAAGTCAATAACAACAACTACCACGAATATGATGATTAAGAGGGCTAAAACCTTGTCATATTGCAAGAATTTCATGTATGTATTGATGTAATAGCCGATGCCACCAGCTCCTACAATTCCGATGACTGTTCCGTGCCGTACATTGTATTCGAACATGAACATCAATTGGCTGAGAAGATGATTCCCTGTTTCTGGGATCACAACCGAAGTGAACGTTGTTGCGTGTGAGAGCCCCATTGCTTTACTCACTTCCAAGGCATCGCTTGGCATTCCCTCAAAGGTCTCATATTGCAACTTGCCTAGGTACCCAATTGTGTAGAAGGTCATTGCAAGGACACCAGCGAGTGGTCCAAAACCGATGACGATGACGAATAGAATTGCCCAAATAAGCGATGGAAGACTTCGGGTTGCTGCAAGGATGAGTCGGCACGGTAAAGCGATGTACATGGGCATGAGGTTTCGAGCAGCAAAGGATGACAAGCAAAGGGCTCCAATGAATCCAAGGATCGTTGATACGAAGGCGATTTTTATTGTCTCAACCATTCCAAGATAGCCAACAGAACAGAAAAATTCTATGTCTTTTTCACACACAGGGTAGGATTGTGCCTCAAGAACAGACCAGTTAGGGGGCCACATGCTCTCGGTAACGAATATGGTGAGGTTCTCCCATCCACCCTCTAGTCTACCCCAGTCATCAACCAAATTGTAGAGTGTTATACACGACAAATACAGAAGAACGAGGATAGCGAGGATAAACGATTTTCTCATTCTTCCTCACCTCCTGGGGAGAGACCAACCTGGACAGGAGAATTGTTTGATTTCCACTCATCAATCGAGAAATCGTAGAGTTTCTCGCCTTCAATTATCCAAACTCGAGTTGCGAGTAAAGTCACGTTTTCTTCATGGTGCTCAACCATAATGATCGAAGTGCCAGCATCGAGCAACTCTTTCACTGCTGCGATGACGACATCAACTGTATTGTGATCTAACTCGCTCAGAAACTCATCTGCTAGAAGTAAACTTGGTCGCTGTGCAAGGGCACGAGCCGTTGCGACTCTCCGGAGTTGACCCCCCGAGAGGCGACGTACTGGCTCAGTTGTCTTTTCTTCAATACCAAGTGCAGAAAGTGCTGAGTTGACCCTCTTTTTCCTCTCGTCCGATCCCCCTTTGAGCACGGGGAGGCTCGCTCGTGCTCCTAGGTTGACATTATGATACACACTTGCGTGTCGCACCAAACCGAGCTTTTGTGGGATGTACCCCAAGCCTCCCCGTTTGTCAACAAGCAATTCGACTCTACCGTCGATCGGTTCCACCAAACCAGCAATTGTTCGTACAAGAGTCGTCTTACCAATGCCTGAAGGACCAAGGACTGCAATAACTTCTCCTGCATGGATACTGGCACTGATTCCGGAGGCGAGTACAGCGTTGTAGCCAATACTCAAGTTTTCCAAAACGAGGAGCGGCGTATCCTGTTCCATGTAGCCACCCCAGTTTATCCGAAGTGGTTCCATTTTTCAATTCAGTGGAAGCAGCACTATTCCTGAATCTCATACTTTGTATCAAAATACGTGGTGATTCCAGGAATCGAGCCGATGAGATCTCCATAGATTCCCATGTGCTCTTGCGTGTTCACTTCAACAATACCAGGCGTGTTCAGAATGTTTGAGAGGATTTGATCTCCACACTCATTCTTTGGTTGGTCAGAATCGACAGCGTGCGAGTTCATGTTGTAACATCCCGTGTACGTCTGACCACCCATCTGATAGTTTTCGACGTACATCTCATCGTTCATTGAGAGCAGAGCATTCAAAATCGCAGTTCTTGTTTGTATATCTACACGGTCAGGATTGTACATGACAGGATGTGATGGTGCAGACCCGTAGGAAGGAAGAAGAATGTATTCGTCCTCATCCAGACACCAATCCTCATTCTCTGCGGCATCTTCGTTACCACAGTAACTTGCGATGGTTGAATCCTTGACAAAGGCCACATCACCGACTCCCTCGGACAAGCAGCGGACTGCACCAGAGTACGATGCATATGGCGTTCCTGAATCAGGAATGCTCGCATCCTCATTGAAGTAGGAATAGATGGTTGAACGCAATGATTCAATGTCATCCTCTGACCCCACAACAGGAGCGTATCCTTCAGAAATCAGGTAACCCATCGGCAAGAGCATTCCGGCAGACTTCAACCATCCTGTATGGCAGGAGGTCTTACCTTCGAGAAGTGCGAACGGATCTGTCGAATCGTCGCCATCGAGGTATGCATTGGCCATGTCTGAACCATTGAGAACGACTGCATGTGCATCGTAGTAGGTTCGGCCATCGGACTTCATGTCGGCAGCCATTGCTGCAAGACCGTACTCTTTCCAGCCCATCCAAGCAGATCCTCCATCCATGAAGGCGATGTCAGCATGGCCAAACCGTAGTGCTTCGATGATGGCTCCTTCGGATGAAACTGGATAGAGTGTGACCTCCACGCCTGTTTCTTCAGCGATGTAATCAGCCAATAGTTGTGGGTTCAAATCAACATCCGTGTAATCCTCTTTGATTTCAAAGGCAATTCGAATGTTTGAAACTGTTGGGCTAACGGTGTCTGAAATGCCGAATTTATCACCGAAATAGGATTGAATACCTGGCAAATCTTTGACAAGGTTCCCGTAGGAAGAAAGGTGCTCCTGAGCTGTTGTCTTTACAATCGATGGCGTGTTCAACACATTGGTCAACACAGATTGCCCTTCCTCAGAATCCTTCATTCCAACAAGCGCATCCTGAATGGATGTAATGAGCTCAGCATCGAGCAGTTCAGGGTTGTACATCACAGGGTGAGATGGAGCAGCACCGTAGGATGGTAGGAGCACGTAATCATCTTCAGGGAGACACCATTCTTCGTTTTCTGCAGCATCAGTGTTGCCACAGTAGGATGAAATGGTCGAATCCTTGGCGAACGCGACATCTCCTGCACCCTCAGTCAGACACTTTACGGCCCCTGAGTACGAGTAATAGGGAGTTCCCGAATCAGGGATGCTCGAGTCTTCGCTGAAGAAATTCAAGACTGTGCTTCGCAACGATTCGATGTCGTTTGGATCGCCGATAACATTCGCGTATCCGTTACCAATGAGGAAGCCCATTGGTAGAAGCATGCCTGCTGACTTTAGCCACCCAGTGTGACACGACGTCTTTCCAGCAAGGAGAGCAAACGGGTCTGTTGAATCATCACCATCAAGGTGAGCAATAGCCATTTCTGAATCCTTCAAAACGACCGCATGTGCGTTGTAATATGTGCGTCCGTCGGACTTTTGGTCTGCTGCTAATGCATCGAGACCGTATTGTTGCCAACCTACCCATGCGGCTGCACCATCCATGAAAGCGATGTCAGCATTTCCAAACCGAAGAGCTTCGAGAATCGCGCCCTCTGAATCGATTGGGTAGAGTTCAACATTCATGTTGAGTTCATTCGCAAGGTAGTCGGCGAACTTCTGAGGGTTCTCATCGACATTCGTGTAATCATCTTTGACTTCAAATGCGACGGTCAAGGTCTCCAGTTCAGTTTTTTCTTCATCGTTCCCAATGCATCCGGCAATGGATCCAAGAACAATCAATAGGGCTAGCAGTATCGGTTTTTTCGTTGCGTGTAGCATCATTATCTCTCCGTTTTCGGTTGCCCTAAAACTATGTAGTATATAATTTTAGGCCACCCTAAAACTATACATCAATCCATGCGTTGACAAGAGATTCTGCATATGGATCAGTGGTGAGACCATCATGGAAAAATGGCCGGACGATGACCAACAACTCAACCGTTCCTCCCCAGTTGGATTGTCCAACAACGACAACTTCGCCAACGTTCGTCCCTTCAGGATCCGTTCCAGAGGTTGTATAGCAGTCATAGACCCAAACGTTGAGTTCAACATCACCAGAGCTTGGTCGGAACGTGTGCGATTGTGCATCGCCTTTCTGATCAAGTCGGAAGGCTTCGCTATCGATTCGGATTGGGACTCGTTCATCAACCAAGTCAATCGCTTGACGCATTCTCGACTCCTGCAAGCCAAGCAACGATGAAATCCAAATCGATGATTCGACTTGCAGGAAGGGATTGTGTTGATGGGGAGTTCGAAGAACAAGACTCTGAACAACTTCAAAATTGGTTGGATCCATTGGTTCAACAAATACCCAAGTATACTGCTGACTGCTGGGCCAAGCCGGTGCGTAGGGGTTCTCCGTTGCAAACGGTTCACCCCATTCTTCCGGCGCGCGTGGAGCGTCAGTGGGCATGAATCCAGAAGCTCCGAGCATCAACAATACCAGCAATCCAGCCAGGATACGCCGATTACGAAACTCAGCCCAATCCAGACGCCCTGCTGGACTTGCAAATGAGAGAGCAACGATGATTGGCAGAACAACGAACGCACCGTAAGGGATGACGAGCAAGAGAACCAGTCCTGCGAATGCGTACAATGTTGAACGTTGACCAATGAACGATACGAATTCGATTGATTCGTTCTTGGTAACAAGTCTTAGAATACCAAAAGCGAGCGGAATCGAAACGAGAACAAGGAGGAAGCCAATCGTATCAATGGCCATCCCCATGCTCAACGAACAGGATGAATCGGTCATATGCGTTTGGGATATGGTTACCAAAAACAAAGCATTTGAGACATATGCCTTCTAAGCCGTAGCATGGGGGATGACGATGCGATGCAGTTTGACTCCATCGGATATCGCCACCAAATTCCAAATCCTGCATGGTACAATCCGTTCAAAAAACGAAAAGGAGCGGGAATCACCCACGTCGATCTTTCCATTCCGGAAGGAAGCATCATTGGCTTAGTAGGAACAAACGGTGCTGGAAAAACCACACTCTTGCGGATGATCAGCGGCATCCTCCCGCTCGAAGAAGGAACGGTGAAACGCCATGATAGCGTAATGGACAGCGATGCTTTACGTTCCTTGGTCGGATTCATGCCTGAACAAGTCCGATGGTCGAGTCAAGGAACCATTCGTCGAACGATGACTGAATTTGCACACTTGCGTGGCTGCTCGGTTCAATCTGCACTCGATGTTCTTGCCGTTGTGGGACTCAAAAATCGAATGGATTCTACCCTTGATTCATTGAGTCAAGGTATGAGGCAACGGCTTTCATTGGGCGTTGCTTTGCTTGGAACGCCACGTGTTCTCGTCCTCGATGAACCATTCAATGGCATGGATCCAGTTGCAATTGATGCGTTCAAACGTTTGCTTCGCTCGTTAGCAAACAAAGGCATCTCGATCATCGTTTCAAGCCATCATCTCGCAGAACTTGATCACCTCGTTGACACCATTGCATTGCTTCACCGTGGCCAACTGCTCGCTCATGGCACAACCGATTCACTTCGAGCCAATCTTGGCTTTGAACAAATGACTGAAATCGTTCTCGATCGGCAAATCGAGCAAGAACTTCTCGACGCAATGAACGTTCTCGAACACATCGAATCCGAAAGACAACATCGCTATGTCATCGAATCGGGCCATCATGACCTTCTCGAGACACTCGTGAAGAACAATCATACAATTTCAACCTGGAGAGTTGTACCTCCAACGCTCATCGAACTGCTTTGCGCAGCAACAGGGATGGATCGGGAAACCATCGGAATGGATGTTGAACAAAGCAGCATGATACCGTTCCGAACAGTGGGTGGTGAGGAAGAATGACACCATCCAAACGAATGTGGCGGCTTGCGTTTGCTCTCAGTAAGCAACGAATGTTGTCGACACGGATGTTGATCATGCTGCCGATTCTTTTGTTGTTCATTCCAGGAATGGCTTGGGGTTTCGCAGACCCAAACATTCAGCTTCCAGCAGAACAGCTTCCAAAGAACGGAACGGAAGTCATGTTCCTTGCAAGCATTGGTATCGTCTTTGCTGGGACGATGGCTGCCGTCCTCATCGCTCACGATGGAATAAGCCGAGATCGTGTGAGCGGTGTTCTCGAAGTCCGCCTTTCCCAACCAATGCCACGATGGAGACAAGGTGTTGTCCTCATGTTTGGCCATTGGAGCAGCATTGCGCTTCCTGTGGCAGTTCTTTTGGCTGCATCCATGATGCTTGTAGGATATCGAAGCGGTATGTGGATGCCGTTTGGTGATGCCCTGATCTACATCGTTGCAGCGATGTTAATTCTTCTGTGGTACACTGTCTTCGCCCTGCTCGCATCAAGTATTGCCAAGGAACAAGGCTCTGCCATTGCATTTTCAATCGGCCTGTGGTTCTTGTTCACATTGCTCTGGGTCCTGTTCACGACACTTCTCGCTGCATTGAACGGCGTTGCAGTTGGCGACACTCAAGATCAAGGATACCTCGTGTTTGAGGGGCGCTTGGATTTGCTTTCTCCGAACGGAGTCTATCATCACCTTTTGGAGACCCGATTGGACGGGGTTGATCGAGGTGTTTCAGCACTTGGCGCTTACTTTGCTGCCATCCTATGGACAATTGTACCGGTCTACCTGTTCCAGCGTCGACTGAATCGGCTTGTTCCTTGACTGTTCTTAACCAAGCATTGATGAACGTTGTTGGTCTCGTCCAAACATGATACCCGTCCTCATCATGATGCTTCTAGCCCTCGTGAGTCCGTCGATTGAAATGTCCACTTTGGATGAAAGCGAACCTGTTCAGACAACATCTGGACGTCAAGGTAGCCTCGATGTTGATTGCAGTGGCTACACGTTCGAAGACCTCTTCGAATACGATTTCGCTCTCTTCACGCTCGATGTGAACGACGATTGGGCTACTGGGGTCATGGATGCGAGAGCATGGGTGAACGGCAGCAAATCCGCTGTTGTCCGAGACAATTTGGATGGTCTGTTTGAGGGCGTCCCTGGTGGTGACGATGACTGGATTTCAACCGACGAGCGAGAAGCTGTTCGCTCCATCGGACCAAAGTGTATCGCCGACATGGAAACCCGACTCGGTATTCGTGAAGGGCTTGCACATCGAGGAAACGTGGACTGGAACGATCTTGAATTCGTGGAGGACGGAATTGCACTCGATGAAGTCAACCTCGTTCCAACCGGTCACGAGCAAGAGCGATCATGCAGTAGCCCACTTTCAGATGCAGGATGCAAGGAGGTCCCGGTCACAGTGACGGACGATCTGGAAATTCATCTGCTTATTGCTGAAAATGAGAACAACAATGTGCGTTTTGACCAGCTTCCGAACCAAGGTAGTTCGAACTTTACACTCGCCATGAACATCACCAACATCACCGATGCACGCTTGATCATGACCTTCCCGGTCGAACAAGGACTACGTGTTGCTGAAATGGGCTTCTATGACGACGGAGTTCTCAACGAAGCACTTGCAGTACCAGAGAGCGAATTCCTGCCTGACGGACGATTGCGCATCGTCGCTGATGTCGATTACCCGCTCGGTTCCTATCCAATGGTCCGTAATCTGTTTGTTGACTTTACGACCATGGCACCGTTCACCAACGAGGACCCTGTTTGGACCGCACTTGCACCCGCTGAAGGGACCATCATCCCAGTTGGAACAACCAACGGAGAGATGCTTGCAAGCGAAGATGCAGGTACGTGGGTGACCGACGAGAGCGGATGGAGTTTGCAATGTAATTTCGTCGATGCTGGCTGGGATGTTCGCATGGATGAAAACGCTGCGTTGTACGTTACTGCAAACGGTGATTCAGCCGTAGGACAGTGTGCTGGCGTCGATGCATTTGGCGCAGAAACCGTTGAACACCGCAACTACACCTTCGGCAAGGTCATGGACGCCTCTGCAGCAGTGTCAAGTGACGGTGACCAAATCGAATTCACTGTTGCACCAACCGACCTTGTTCAAAGCCTAACTGTAACAGCTCACGCACATCAAATGTCCGCTATGGGCTCGGAAACGACTGCGGTGGCTCAAGGGGCCTTCACGGTTCTCTCGTTGTCGATGTCTGGCCTTGCACCTGGCGAAGTCATGATCATGGGTTCAGCCACCGCCAATGGGATGTTGGATTACAACTTCATGCTTGATCTGGGCATTGAAAAGGCAAACACACCTCCAACGATTACAATTGATACCAATCTTCAGGGTCAAGAGGCTGAGTGGGAACTCGATGGACTGAAATTTACGCTCAATGGAAACGTCATCGATCCTGATGGTCAAGATGTGAGCATGGTCTTGAGCATCTGCAACGGCCAAACATCGAATTTCAATCGAGACAATCTCGCATGGGAAATTCAAGTCTCCATTGCCAACTGCATCCAGAACAACGTCGAATCACCATACAATGTGGTTATTGTTGCAACCGATGAGTCTGGTGCATCGACCACTTTGAGCATCGATGTGATTGATCCGAACGCTGGAGGCACAGATTCAGGTGGCGATTCAACCACAACCAACAGCGAAGATGAGGGCGGGAACATCCTTCCTGCTCCAGGACTCCTTGCTACGCTGATGATTGGATTGGTTGCAGCAGGATGGGTTTCATCACGCCGAGATTGACCAACAGACTCAAACGCAGTTGCAAGGCACGTAGGGTTGAGGGACATGTTTCGAGGTACTGTAGACCGTACAAGCCACGAGGGTGGTTTACTTCTCACCTTTAGTGGCTCTTCACCAGCTCTTGGCTCCATCATCGTCCGAGAGGAAGATGGGCACTACATTGGTAAGGTCGACGCAGTTCTTGGCTCGACCGAAGCCCCTCTTGCACATGTCGCGCATCTTGATCGGAAGCAAGACAACGATGCATTCATCGGTGCTATTGTAACCATTCGAGCAAAGAAAGAACGTGAAGAACGTCCTCGTCGAGAGCAACGCAGCGATCGACCTCAACGTCGTGACGACCGCTCTTTTGATCGTCGAGACAATCGTCGAAGGAATGACGAACAAAAAGACGACTGGGTTTGTGCTGCTTGCAACAATGTCAATTTCTCCTGGAGAACGGAATGCAACAGTTGTGGCAAAGCCAAAGAAGGGAATGTCAAAGCCTACAAATCCTCCTTCAGAGACAATAACCGCTCAAACAATCGTCGAGACCGACCTCAACAGGAACGTCATGGACGCAACGATTGGGAATGCCCCTCATGTGGCAACATTAACTTCTCATTCCGAACGGAATGCAACAGTTGTGGAAAGCCAAAGCCTGGCGGCGGCCATGGACGGTCTCGTGGAGGCTTTTCAGACCGTGGTCAACGAGGTGGTAGAGATTCAGACCGACGCGGTGGAAGCCGTGACGGAGGCCGTGGATTCGGTGGAGGTCGTGGAAGAGATTCAGACCGACGTGGTGGAAGCCGCGACGGAGGTCGTGGAAGGGATTCAGATCGACGTGGCGGAAGGCGCGACGGAGGCCGTGGATTCGGCGGGAACAGAGACGGTCGTGATGATCGACGTGACTCTGGACGAGGTCGTCCAAGCCGTGATCACAACGATGAGCGTCCAAATGAGCGTTATCGAAAAGCTCGAGGAAAACGGCCAGGCCATGCACACAACCGAGGACCTCAACCCATTCGTCCTCGACGCTATCAAGGCAAGGATCGAGACGACTGAGGTGAACGGACGTGACAGCAGAAGCCCATTACTTGGATGCGCTTGAAGCCCTTGACGCTGAAAACCGTGAAGAAGCGCTCACGCATGCTCGAAAGGCGGTCAAAATTGACCCCGAACATGCTGATGCTTGGAGAGTCATTTCTGATGCGAGTCTTCCAGGATCTCGATTGCAACCAACCTTGAAGCAAGCTGCTTCCTCACTCTCTGCTGCGAAGAAGGTGGTTGCTCTCCAACCGGATGATTTGGCTATGTGGGTTCGAGGAGGGCGATTGCTTTCCGATGAACTTGGTTTGTACATGGATGCGCTACAATGGTGGCAAGATGCACGTCATCATGCTCCAGAAGAGGTCACGCCGATTGTTGAGCAAGCAGCTATTCTAGCAGATATGGGACTGTACAGTGAAGCAAGCGATCGGTTGCAGTCGATTTTTGATGAAAACATGGATCTTGCTACTACACAGTATGCGCGCGTTGCACGATTGCATCAAATGTGTCAATTGGCAAGTGAACAGCCGTCTTCTGAGCATTTCAAACCGTGGGAAAAACATCACGATGGTTGGGAAGCCATCAAGATGCGAATGAACAAACCGCCGATCAGTGAATCGAAAATATTCCTTCTCATAACAACACCAATCCTCATGCTGGAAGTCATCATGGCGCCACAGTTTTTCGGCTCAGGGTTCGGAGGTTTCTGTCTTACCTCATTACTCATCCTTACAACAGTCATCTTCGGAATGCGTATCTCAAGGCGATGGTTCCAACGACTTAACCGGCCTGCGTTCAATCTGTTACGAGCTATGGATTTTGAAACTGCAACAGGCTATGTCGTCATACCGGAAGAAATTCGAATTTCCAAACTGTTCATGTTCATTCTTAGCAGAAGGCCGCCTGCATTCCAAGATCGAATGCTGAAAATTGTGGATGCGAAAGAGACCTTCAAGGGTGATTGGAAACCAAAGCTGCCTAATTTCTCTTCACACATCTCCGATGAGGCTCCATTCTGGGAAGAAGAGCAGGATGAGGAACTCACCTCATTTGAAGAGGAATAAGTAGCTCAGGTTCCTGCAGTATAATCGTCTTTGTAGTCGATTTGATCATCTGTTAGTGTATCAATGCTCACACCGATCGTCTCGAGTTTGGTCGTCGCTAAGTTCTGGTCTTGTTCAATGGTGATGTCGTAGACGTTGTTATCCATATCCTTGGCTTCAGCAGCGAGTCTGCACAACGAAAGAAATTGATTTGCGAAGGACATATCCATGACTTCAGAAGGATGGCCTTCAGCGGCTGCAAGGTTCACGAGTCGTCCTCGAGCAAGAAGATGGATTTTATTTCCATTCCCAAGCGTGAATTCTTCGTTATCCTTTCGAATGGTTCGAACGGAGGTGGAGAGATTCTCGAGTGCAACGACATCGATTTCGCAATCGTAATGCCCAGTGTTGGATACGATGGCTCCATCCTTCATCGTTGCAAAGTGGCGCTCGACAATGATGTCTTTCATTCCGGTCGCAGTACAGAAGATGTCACCCAATGGTGCAGCATCGTCCATGGTCATGACCTTGTAACCATCCATAACGGCTCGTAGTGCAGCGAGTGGATCCACTTCCGTCACGATAACGTTGGCTCCTAGACCACGGGCGCGCATGGCAACACCTTTTCCACAGTGACCATACCCTGCTACCACCATTGTTTTCCCTGCGATAAGAACAGATGTTGCTCGCAAGATTCCATCGAGCGTTGATTGTCCAGTACCGTAGACGTTGTCAAAGTCCCACTTGGTTACAGCATCGTTGACGGCGATGACAGGATACTTGAGGTCACCAGCAGCAGCCATTGCTCGAAGTCGGTGCACACCAGTTGTGGTTTCCTCTGTTCCACCGAGAACACCTTCTGCATATTCAGAGCGTTCACCATGGACACGGACGATCAAATCCGCTCCATCATCAAGCGTGAGTGTTGGCTTGAACTCCAGGGTCTTGTCAATGCACCAATAGAAATCATCAACGCTTTGACCATGCCAAGCATACACAGAATAGCCTTCACGGGCAAGCCAAGCTGCTACATCGTCTTGTGTTGACAAAGGATTGCAACCGGACCAAGAAAGTTCAGCACCAGCAGCAGCGATGGTTTCGACCAGCACAGCGGTCTCTTTGGTCACGTGCAAACAACCTGCTACACGCATACCAGCCAGTGGTTTGGTGCGCTCGGCTTCTTCTCGTAGTGCTGCCAGAACCGGCATTCTGGAACGAGCCCAATCGACTCTCAGGGATCCTTCATCTGCAAGTCCAATGTTGCGAACTGCATAGCCTTCGCCCGTATCCAAACCTTCCATGACTCTTGCGAGTACTCTGGGTTTTTCAACCCATCTTCATGGCCACGGGGCCACTGGCATCTATTGCTGCTGTTGGGCTTGTGCGGCATACTGCTGTGCATATTGCGCAGCCGTCGCCTCATCGTAACCCTGGGCTACGAATTGCTGGAAGTACTGGTTGTAGTACTGCGTGTACAAATCGTTGCTTGCAGCTGCAGGTGCGGCAGCGGCTGGCGCTGCAGCTGCTGCAGATTGACCCACATATTGAGCTGCATAGGCCCGTGCGGTTTCTTCTGGGTAGCCTTGAGCGATCAATTGCTGGACGTATTGTTCCGTCATATCCATCTCTTGACCATAGCCTGCGGCAGCGGCACTGAGGTTGTCGACCTTGTCACCGCTTCCACCACGGAGGAAGAAGGCAGATACAAGCAGAAGGACAAGAACAGTCGCAATGATACCAATAATGAGCATCATGCTGCTTTCCTCTGCATCTTCGGTGCCTTGTTGATCGGTCGTTGGCGCTGTCCAAACGCCGGTTTCGTGATCATAGGACCAAGAACCAATCCAGTCACAGCGCATGGTAGTTGAATTCCAGACGAAGGAATCTGCTCCGTCAGCAATGCTGGCAGATTCATTTGCGAGAATGCCTTGACAAATGTTCAGTTTGACAATGACGCTCTTTGTGAGTTCATCTGACCAACGCTCGTCGTCACCTTCGTACACTCGGACCCAGATTTCCACAACTTCGCTTGTGTTTCTGTATCGGTCGCCGATAAAGAGCGACAGTTCGAACGTGTCGGAGTCTGATAGAGCGTCGCTGCGGTCAAATCGCTTGTCCGTAATGAGGTTGTACTTCTCAATTGCCGAGGCAGAGAAATCATCCTCATTGAAGGCTGCTTCAACGTAGACCTCACCTGTTTCCGATCCGGAGAGGATGGTTCCTGTGATGGTGAATTCAGATTCGGAGGTGAAGCCCACGGAGGCGTTGTCGAAGTTGTCGTATTGAACGACTGGGATTTCGTCCCCATATCCTTCAGGTACGACAACGAAGTACATACGGAACTTGTCCGAGAACTTACCGGATGCATCGTACACACGAAGTTCCATACGAATCTGCGATTCTGCTGTTCCTGAATCGTCAACGGTGACGTTTTGGAACTTGTACGAGAAGAGACCGTTGCTTGCGGCGGATTCTTCGAACGTGTGTCCTTCCAAGTTGAACGAGGTGTCACCGTACGGAGCGTCGAAGAAGACCTTCCATTCGTAGGTAACAATTCCGTTGGTTCCATCGATGGCATCTGCATCGAACGATTCACTCGCATCGAAGTGGAGAACAAGTTCACCAGCTTCGGAGAGAATCACACGGTTGACGTCCCATTCTGTGCTGGAAACTGTCTTTGTTCCGATGTACTCGATGTTGTCTGCGTATTCATCACGCATGTCGATGCTCATGTTTGCTTCAGGTGCGAATGCGTCAGCGAGGACGTCGTTGGTTTCGACATCGACGGTGATGATTCGAGCGTGACCTGCTTCATCGTGCAGAAGCAGAGTGACGGTCCATGTGGCACCTTGGAGACATCCTGTTGCAGACGACAAGTCGGTCTTACAGAAGGTCGCAGATGGAGAGGCTTCCGAAATGTGGTCGGTTCCGCTTGCCATGGTTTGGCCCATCCAGTCGGTTGGTCCGTCAAGGATCCAATCGGCTGTGAGCGTTGCTGAGGTAGCTGTTGTGTAACCGAAGTTGACGGTCGCATCGCTCTTCATGTAGTGTGTAGCATAGCCACCGGTTGATGGATCAATGCCTGGCATTTCACCATCAATGGTCAGTCCGAGATCTTGGCCCATAGCACCGAATCCTTCTGGGTAAGGCGTGACGGAGTAGGACAGCATGTTTCCGAGAAGTGGGAAGGTTGTGCTGTCTGCTCGAGACGAGTAGGTCGATACGTCAATGGTGGAAACAATCATTCCACCTTGGTAGTAACTGCATGTTCCCATGATGACGTCCTTGCTGTTCGCATCGGTTCGCAACAAACTCTGGAAGAAGCCTCCATCCTCCATGTATCCGTTACAGACACCTGGAACGTTTTGCGTGCTAACAGAGTTTGTGTTGAGAACGGCTGTTGCAACAGTTCCATCACCCTCGAAGCCTTGGAAGGCGGTCGTGGACACATCGTCCATGATTGGGTGGAATGGGTCCGCAATGTCGAGACCTGTGTAGAGAATCTTGGTCTCAGGTGTGTTTCGACTTTGGACATCCATACCAAACGGTAGTCGTCCGTTCAATCCAACGTCAAGACCGTAGATTTGGCTTCCTTGAGGACCAAGGTGAGCCTGTACGGTACCTCCAGCAGACATGAACGATTCGAGCGTTTGTCGGTTGGCAGTTGATCCGAGCTTCTGGTAGTAACCACGGCCACCGCTTTCAACGTCCTTTGCAGCGATGTCTTCTTGCCATGGCAAGAGAATCTTGTCGTAGTGGGTCATCCATCCAGAGTCAAGATAGGTGGTCCAATCGTTGATGCCGTACTGTGTGTAGGACATGCCCAAGAGTTGGAGATCCTGCTTGATGGTCGAGGTACGTGCGGTTGAATCACCAAGGATGGCAACATCGATTTGGTCAGCAAAGGTTGCATGGAAGTAGCGAACGTTACCGCTTGGGTTTCCGTTGGCAAGTTCAGCGTGGAAACTGACGTTGTAGGTGTGGCCATCCATCCAACCGTTGTACGCAGGGAACGTCAAGTCAATGCGCTCGTTGGATGCGAGTGTTGTGGTCGTTGGAGCAGAAGAAGCCTGGTAGGCTTGTGTTCCATCGGTCTCGTCAAAGACGGTCATGTAGAACATGTAATCACCAGCCAACACACCGTTGGTTGCCTTGAGGTCCCAGTTGTGTGTCAAACTTCCATCGATTGGGAGAACACAAGCGTAGACACCATCATCCAAGCACGCAAGTGTACTTGGCTTACCGAGCGTGATGTCAACCGATTCAACGTTGAAGATCACTTGCTCGATGTTGTTGGAGTTGCTCAGTTCATTGTCGCCAAACCATGGTACACCAGCGGTGGTGTTGTCGAAGATCGTCTCTGCACGAATCATGTAGACACCGGAGAAGAACTCGTGGTTGGCAACGGTGGTTGTTGCAACGTCTTCTGCATCAACGTTGGTTCGGGAAACGGTGTAGGAAGCATCCTCGTAGAATGTGAATTCCTGTAATGTGATGTTGTTGAAGGCTACACCCTTGAAACCGTCGTTGATACCGTTGCGGCCGTCTCCGTCGCTCTGGAACTCGAAGTTGATGTCAACGGTCGAGCCTGCGAGGGAAATGCACTCACGGAACCACTGCAAGCTGTCTGCAGCGGTGTTGTTGAGGACGTACAGATGCGTCAAGTCGATGCTTCGGCTCAAAACCAGATCGTCTGTGTTGAAGAAGACGTTGTAATTGCCGGCAGATCCGTCCGTGCTGGCAGAGTCGCCGATGAAGGAAATCTCTGCTTGGTTGATGGATTCACTTGAGTTCGTGAATCCGTCACCGTTGTCGTCGTTGCGGCAGGTTCCGTCTTCGTCGTAGTCGTTCCATTGTCCGAGGAGAACACCTGAGTATGTGTCGCTACCCTTGGTGAAATCGACGTTGATGGAAGCATAGTCGTTGACATCGACAATGGATGTTCCGTCGACATCGATACCGTAGAAGGTATCTGCATAGTACTCGAAGTTCAGTGAAACGAAATCACCGGACATGCTGGTCAAATCAACACCAGGGATGGTGAGCGTCTCGTTCTCCCACAAGTCGCCGTATCCTTGCGTTGCTGTGTCACATGGGTGACCGAACCAGTAGGCGTTGTTATTGAAAATGAGATCGTTACAGGTCGCTTCGTTGTAGATGGCACCTTGTGGGTTGCCATCGTCACTGTAGACGTATCCGTTGGCACCACCTTCGAAGGATTCCTTACAGATGACTGCAGGTGCGCTGCAGAGAACGTCGGAAGGCGTTGCAGAGAAGACGGTTGCCTTGATATCGTAGTCCACCATGGTGTTACCCCAGTTGTTGGTAATGACATCGATATCGAACATGCCTTCAGCATACAGGCCACCAGGATTGAAGTAATCGATACCTTCAACTGTCGGGTCATAGAGATTGAACGGTTGGATGTAACCGATGATCTCGTCGTTCACACTTTGCTCGTCCCATGCATGGTTGCTGAGGGTCGCTGAGATTCGATAAATCGTATCGTTGAGGAGGTTGGCTGAAATCGAGGCAGTTTCTTCCTCACCCGGTCCTAGATTGGTCAACGCGAGTGGTTGTTGAAGTGTTTGTGGGTTCGGGAAGTAAGCAGTGTTTTGCTTGTAGATGGTGATGTTGTCAATGGCATATCCATCTCGACCGGACCAGAGAGATTCGTTGTCATCAGCAATCGATCCTTCGAATCCTGAGCGGAGACGGAATCGGATGTCAACGGTTTCACCAGCCCATGGAGACAGGTCGAACTCACCAACGCCTTCCTGGGTAAAGTTGCTCCATCCGTAGTAGGTACCTGAGCTGAAGACACCGTAATAGTAGCGTCCTTCTGCAACACCGCCATAGCCGTTGATCTTGAAGGCACGGTCGTTGTCATAGCCACCCCAGATGGAGGACCCAGAGAGACACTCTCCTGCAACCTGAGCAGATGTTGGACAGGCGATGGTCGACCATCCAGTCTCAGCCGAGCCAACTTCGATCATGGCAACATCGTCCCAAAGGTCACCGATGAGCCACTGTCCAGTGGTTGCATCAACAGACCCGAGAGCACCGTAACCAAGGTGTCGGAACAACTCGACGCTGAGGAAAGCACGGTCAGAGCCCGTCAAGTCAACGTCCTCGAGTGTAAGTGCATCGTCCCAGTGACGGCCGTATCCTGACCATTCGTCGCCACTGCTGTTGGTCTTGTATTCCCCTGCCCACATGAAGTCGGTTGGGTTTTGATAGTTCGCAGACACGTTTGGTGCATTGTTTCCGTCGCTACCACCAACAGAGTGATTGGTTTCAAGAATCCAGTTTGAGGATTGGTCGACGTATTCGTTGAACGCCCAGGTACAACCGCCGCCACATCCTGTCGCATCGGCAGGCGTGTCGAAATCATGGCTAAACACCGTCGAGTTGGAAGAGTTCGCTTCGTCAACGACTTGGAGAACGACATCGAGGTTTGCGTTTTGTGTGAGCGTGTCCATTCCAGTGTTGGTGATCGTGACGTTAATGTCTCGGTTTCCTTCACCAACGATACCAAAGAACCGATCGACTGGATTGATCTCGATGCCGGTTACAGCGATGTCTTTGCTGTCCATCTCAACAACAGTAAGATAGTCGTATTGAGCATCCCAACCTAGGTTATCAACCCAGTTTCCGAAGTTGTAGGACGCGTGTCCGACAACGATGTCTGGTGCAGAAGTTGATGCACCAGCGAGTTGTCCAACCACGGCAATGTTTGGACGACGTCCAGCCTCATAGGAGAGTGGCGTTACGTGTCCACCGGACCCGTCAGAGAGCGTTACTTGAACGGTTGTTGGGAAGTTGAGCCAGAAGGAAGAGGTTGAACCACCAGCGGAGTCCGAGGTGTTTTGTTGGTATGCAACGGTTGGGTTGACGAAATCTGGTTCACCGTCCCCGTTGATATCGGCCACAGTAACGTCGTAAGAGATGTATGGGCCGAAGTATGCCAAGGTAGGGCTTGACCAGGTACCGACAGCGGAGGAGGTCGAGAAGGTGATGTTCTCGAGGTTACCTTGTGTCATAGCGATGGTATCGATGGTTCCATCGTTGTCCATATCACCGATGTCAAAGGCACCGAAGATGTTGGCCATGTTGACGACATGGGATCCTGCTTGAGTGGATGTCGAGAAGGTGTACGTTGCTGGGAACAGATTGGTTTGACAGTTGAATTCGATGATGGTCACGTTGTCATCGTTACCAGGGTTGGTTGTTTGACCGGTTGCATAGTCAACTCCTTCACTGCGCAAGAGCCAGATATCCTCGTCGTAACATTGTCCGGTGAGGCCTTGTTGGGACTCGCCCCAATCACCGATTTCGAGACTTCGATAGGAGTTGGTATTTGCAGTCCCTAATGCTGTAACCATTGGCGTAGTGCTTGCACCGATTGGGCCCATGTAGGTGACGACACGCTGGTTGGAGATGTCGTTCAAGAGATCGAGAATGATGACGTCATCGTTGCCATCTTGGTTGATGTCTCCCACGGCGAGATCCCATGCCCAGAAGTGGGTGTATCGCTGACCGATGGTGAACGAGTCGCTGTTGCAGCCATCGTTCTCGAGAATGGTCAGGTTTCCTGGTTCACCAGCAGGTGCGCCGTTGTCGTCTGTCTTGAATGGGTTGTTCCGCTGGAAGATGGCGATATCTGGTGCGCTGTCACCATTGAACTCTCCGACTTCGAGGAACTGGACGTTGGAGAACTCATCCCACTCGGCGTTTCGAGAAGTGTTCTTGGAGACCCAAACGTCGTAGCGCTCTGTGAAGTCACCAGTACCATCGTTCAAGAGGATCGTAATGGTGTGTGTACCGTCGGTAGCAACGGCCATATCGTTGTGGCCATCACAGTTGAAATCGGCAATACCGATGTCAATTGGGTCACGGTTGGTAGTATAATTCCGTGCAGCGGATGCGCTTGCGTTGGTTGCAAAGGCAGCCGTTGTCGATAGAACCATTATGAGTACAAGAAATACGCTTCGAAGTTTTGCCCCGATTTTGTTTGTCTCTGTTTGCATCAATATCACTCAACTTAGCCAACCATACTTCCACTATAACCCCTTTGATGCTACGCTTCGCCCTACGCAAGGCAAATGTGCGTTCTTGCGGCCCGATTGTAACTCAGCCAAGCCATCTTGGCGAGGGGCCCCAACCGGTGGCATCGCCACCATGAATTTTGACAAGTTTTCCGGCTGCAAACAGAGATTCCAACCAAACGCTGAGTTCGACCCCAGTTCGACCGCCCAATTTTGCACTTGCAACTTCTTCGATTGTTTCGGTTGCTAAGGCAGTTCGGCCACCTTCTCGAACGATAAGTCGCATCAGTTCCTTCAACCATGCCTCAGCCATTGGATCGACGCTCATCTCGCCTTGAATTGGACGAGGTTCGTCAAGATCAGCAAAAGCATCCATGAGCTCAAACACATCGTTAGCACTTGGAGGTTCGAGCCCAATCTTCTCGATTTCGAGGTCAACATTGAGCGCTCCAATCGGGCGCCGTACAACGGGAATGCGGCTTGGGTCTGGTTCAGGCCCCATGTCGCTCGGTGGGAGTAGCGCATCATCATCTTCGGAATCTTCATCGGTTTGTGATGGCGTATCTTGGAGCGGTGATTGTACGCCGATTGGCAGCATTACACCAACTTCAGAAAGGCCAAGTTCCTCAACGATGCCTTCAACCCACGCCCTCTTGCCTTCGATGGTGACGTTCACATCGGTTTCATCT
>JAAZUV010000138.1 GCA_018623995.1 Methanobacteriota archaeon | reverse complement strand
TCCTTTCATGAACAACACCAAGGCGTGTTCATCGACGATAGCTTGCAATTCTTCAGGTGTCCAATCCATGTTTATTCCTCTTTTTGACGGTTGATTCGTCGAATGTGAACGCCTTGCCCACCAGCGTGTGGATCAAAGGCAGTGTCGCCAGTTACGGCTGCTTGCTCAGGTGTCATGCACTTGAGATCGATGGCATGCACTGGATGTGGGATGAATTGCTTCATGTGGTTCAACACCTGCTTCTGACGTTGAAGCGGCCGCATGCCCTCAAAGGATGGGCTCGTAATTCGGACGTGGAAGTGATCACCACTTCGGTGCAAATCGATGACTTCGACATCAGCATCAGGTACTGCTTTGAGCACTTCTGCTTCAAGCCATTCCGTACTGACCATGCTATCACCAACGCATCCTCTTCTTTGAACCTGTCTAGTTCTCAATTGCTTCTTCTTTCGTATGCTGAATCAAGAAATCCCAAACCACTTCGCTACTTTGTACCAATCCTTGTGTTCCTGGTGTCCCGTCTGCATTGTTGTTGGCGTATGGATTGTGTTGTGCTGCAAAGATGGTCATCAATCGAACAATGGCGTCGTTTTCACATTCATCAAATCCTTGAATCGTATAGAATTCATTCGTTTCGAACGTTTCCATCGAACCCGTGCATTGATTGTAACTCGCCCACTCATACATGTTCTCGATGGCGCCCGTATCCACAGATTCAGGATTTGTCCACATGTCTTCAGCCCAGGGGAGGCTGAGCAAACTGGTTTCGTACAGAACAACATTGTCCAAGAATCCGTGCACTTCCATGATCGGAATGGGCGAGTAATCATCAACATAATCGGTGATGAGATAATGCGACATGCATCCAGCGGCGGCAAAAACATGGCTCATTTCCATTGCCAATCGTTGAACCATTGCACAACCATTTGACCAACCAGAGGCATAGATTCGATTGGTATCGATGTTCTCTTCTTCGATGGTGAATTCAACGATCTTGGTGATGAAGCCAACATCATCGATGTTATCCCGAGAGGCATGAGCGCAACACCAGCCAGCATTCCACGCTTGGTTTTCGACTGGATCGGTTGGTAGGTTCTTTCCGGGTACACCGTTCGGATAAACGACAATCGCTCCCTCGCTGTTTGCAATTTCATTGAACCCTGACAAATCCTTGTGTGTTGAGGAGGTTGAGGAATACCCGTGCACATCGACAACGAGTGGAACGGGAACATCTAGGTCAAGGTTCTCAGGTACGTGCTTCTCCCAGCATCGCTCCAAACCATCGTGTTCGATGCAGAAGAAACCTCCGCCCCGACTCGGATTTGTTCCCGAATCGTCCTCTTCATCAATGGTTATCGTATCTGTATTCGACAAACATCCAGATAGAGTCGAGGAGAGAAAAAGCAGCAGCACAAGTGCTGATAGACTTCTCCTCATGTTATGGACTAGTCCCTTCAATAATTTAACTTGACTTCCTGCCCAAGGTGTTCAAGCATCCATGGGTTGGACGTCAACGCTCAATGTTCGCCTCAAAGAGGGTCACCTCCCACTGGACATTGATCTCTTCGTTGTCGTCGTTTGCTCCCGGCAAGATGGATCCAGGCGGTTGGTTGGTATCGACAGAAATCTCAAGCGAAAGAACGCCGCTTCCGTACGTGCCATTTGTCCACATTGTTTCCCAATACTCCTTGGATTGACCTTGCTCTGTCATCGCTTCTCCATTGTATCCAGGATAAACAAACACAGTCAAGGTCATGGTCTCACAATCATCGCTGGAGTCAGAAAGTTTGTTCGCAGCATTTTGCCAATCAGCAACGAATCCATTTGGAGGAATGTTCACAAGAACTTCATCGCATGGATCTGCGAGTTGTCCTGAGGTCTCTTCGTAGGTGATGGTGAACGTAATTCGAGCCAACATGCTCGAGCTGTTTACACCAATCAACTCTCTCGAGAACGAGTACACTTCGGTTTCCCCATTTCCAATCAGCAATGAATCTGAATCTTGGACTGTAGTTTCTTCGAAGTCGATGGAAAAGGATGGAATGGTGTATTTGTTCTGAATGTCGTTTTCCTTGACGACAAAAAACATGTATCCGTGGAAGGCAAGTCCAACGACAATGATTGTTGACAGAAGGGCAAATTTGCGCCCTGAGTCGTCTTCTTTGAAGAGGAATCCAATGCTTTGATCGTCTGCCATGTGTTCACCTCCTCATCATGCGTATGGATTGACTCCACTCAAATGGAGCACACAAGCAACACCAATCATGAAGCCAATCAGAATGGACATCATTTTGTTGACTGCTTGAAATTCTGAGCGATCGAAATCCAGCTCTGGGAAGTAACTCCCTTTGACGCGGATAGGAAACCGTAAGGGATTCGAAATCAACGACTGGAAGGAACGTTCTTCCCATCCGATACCAAATGCAATAGCAATACCAAGAATCCCTGCCGAGAGCATCTCAGTGAGTGGAATCAGTGACTGAACAATCTCGAGGAGCGCCGATGTTGCAACAACGATGAGGACGATGGCCATTGTTTTCCCAACCTGTTCATTGTCCTCAGAGATTCGAATGAGCCCATAATGGAAGAAGATGTACAGCCCGAGAATCGGGCGCATCATCGTGAAGTGAACGGAAGATGTGATTTCAGTCCAAATGCTCTGCCATGTTGTTAACCCATCAAGTTCAGTTCCAGTAAGGGTACCCCCGCCACTTCCCGTCAACTTTGCTCCAGACAGCATGATGTGCGTCAAAAACCCAATGGCCATGTAGATGAAAATCACGTACGAGGTGACTCGTATTCGTCCTTTTGAAGCCTGATAGATTTCACCAACCAAGATGATGAGACCAAACAGAACAGCGGCAGCTAGCCCCATTGACCAGAGGTAATCACTGATGACGTTGCCCCCGTAGAGGTCCATGAAATAGAAGTAATCTGAGCCTGTGAACATACCAATCCAGCGGAACAATATGTGCCCAATAACGAGGATAATCAACAGGATTGCAACATCGGAAACACCGAGAATTTCTTTGTTGTCTTCGTGTCCTTCCATGAACCTAAATTTGAGATAAACCATGGTCCATATGAAGCCACAAACAATGTATCCATCACCTACTCCAGCAAGTGGGTTGTTGACAGCAAAGAAGACAACGGAACCCATCGATATGATGGTATAGATTAACAAAACACTGATTCCAATCTTGAATTGTTTTTTGGTACGCAAAATTGGCACTGGGAATATGAGAGCAAGCATCATCATTAGTCCAGAGAAGATTTGGTCTGCGAAATGTCCAGAATAGAGGACGATTCTCCAAACATCGGTTTCGTATCCAATTGAACGAACGCCATTTGAGACGCCTTTGCAAATGAAAATCCAGCACAAGAGTTGCGCAGCAAATCGCTTGTTCCAAATCACTTCGAGTTTCTGTGTGTTGACAAGAATGAGTCCAGACACACCTAGGGCAAGGCTCAGTATCCCGCCTACTGCGAGTAAGCCATCAACTGCCATGGTGACTGATGATGTCTTCATCATTTGATGTTATTCCCGATTGGGTGTCGGTTCAAACGATTCACTCTTGTTCATCGCTGGTAACACTGGAAGCGATCTTCTCCGCTCATCACTTAGAGCACAGCACCAACGATGCATAGAATCAACATAACCGGAAAAATGACCAGAGGTGGTTTCGGAATTTCATGCAGATGTCCTTTCTGATTTGCAAACAACAGTGTTGCGAACATGAATGCGTAGGCTGCTGCTAGTGCATAGAGGAGTGAAGTTGTAGCTTCGCCGGCTTCAAGCATGAATCCCAGCATCAAACCCATCAAGCCAATCCCACCAAAACCAGCACCCATCATCATGCGCATGGATGCTGAATTGTCAATTTCATCTGGATGAATCTCACCAAAGATTTCTTCATTAAATTTGACAGGAGCGAGGATTTTACGAATGGCGATAAGGAGAATAATGGCGCTGGCAGGAACTATGGCATAGAGGTCGTTCATGAACAGTAAATTCTCAATGCAGATTATCATTCTTGGCTTTGATTGCTAAATTGTGTTATAATTCGAGAAAAAAAACATTCAGTTATAACCAGTTCAAATTCATCTCCAGCCTATGAACAAAACTGCCGTATATCTCGTATTGACACTCCTACTTGCCTCCGCAATGCCACTCAGTGTCCATGCTGACCAATCAAAAGACATCCCAACCAATGCATCCGAAACGGGTGTTCACAACTCCCTTGTTGCTGCTTTGCAACATGCGAATCTCGTTGCTACACTTGGGGGGCCAGGTCCGTTCACAGTGTTCGCTCCGACCGACCAAGCGTTCACGGATGCTGGCATCAATCTGAACGATTTCGACACACCTGAAGAGAACCAAACCCTGACTGAAATTCTTCTTCATCACGT
>JAAZUV010000027.1 GCA_018623995.1 Methanobacteriota archaeon | reverse complement strand
TACGTTGTCAACACGGTTGGCATTCTTGTCGGCAGCGGTGTCATCGTCATGCTTGGTGTTTCGTTCGTTCCAACCTTGATCATGGTGTTCATGATTGCCGCAGCCGTGTACGACGCTTGGGCGGTATACAAATCGAAGCACATGCTCGAACTCGCTGATACGATGATGAATCTCAACCTGCCGATTCTCTTGGTGGCTCCTCAGGATTCTGACTATTCCATGCGTACTGAGCGAACCACTGTTCACGATGCAGTTGAGAAAGCCCCACGTGATGCAGTACAACAGGCCCCTCGTGAACGTGTCGTTGCGAAGAGCAGCGATGCGATGCTGATGGGACTTGGGGATGTCATCTTCCCCGGTATGCTGGTGTTGTCCACCCTGCAGTATGTTGGAGGCGACAGTGGCTTCATCATGGCCATGACCACACTTGTTGGCAGCCTCATCGGATATTCAGTTCTCATGTATTACGTCGGCAAAGGACAGGCTCAAGCGGGCCTTCCGTTGCTGAATGGTGGTGCTATTCTCGGCTACGTTGTCGGTGGCTTGTTGACGATTGGTATGGCGATGTTCCAGTTTAACATCAGTTTCTGAGGTGATTGAGCATGTTGGATATGCAAGTGTTCCGTGAAGAGGTTGAGAAGATTCGTGCAGACCATGATCGCCGAGGTCTTTCTCACGACAGCATCGACAAGGTGCTGACGCTCGATTCTGAATGGAAATTGATGCTTCGAGAGACGAACGAATTGCGACGTCAAAAGAACGAGGCTGCACGTGGAATTGGAGCTGCCAAGAAGTCTGGTGATGAAGCCGAAGCACAGCGTATCCTCGCTGAAGTGGCTAATCTCGGAGCACAAATCTCTGAAATGGAAAAGAAGACCGATGCCCTCCTTTCAGAACGCGATTCTGTTCGTATGTCCATTCCAAACCTCTTGCACCCTGATGTTCCATCGGGTGCTGATGAATCGGGCAACACCAAACATTCACTGCACGGCGAAAAGCCATCCTTCAATTTTGAACCGAAGACGCACAACGAGTTGATCGAGGAAAACAAGTGGGTGGATTTGGAACGTGCTGCTAAGATTACAGGAAGTCGGTTCTATTTCCTCAAAGGCGATTTAGCACGCTTGGAGATGGCTTTGCAATCCTATGCGGTTGATTTCATTCAACAGCGTGGATTCACCTTTGTGCAACCACCGGTCATGATGAATCGAGCTGCCTACGAAGGTGTGACCGATTTGTCGGACTTTGAGACGGTGATGTACGGTATTGATCCTGACGGCTACTACATGATTGCAACATCCGAGCATCCACTCACTGCAATGTACATGCAAGAGACCATTCCTGAGGAACTTCTTCCACTGAAGATCGTTGGCGTCTCCTCTTGTTTCCGTCGAGAGGTCGGTGCACATGGCCAATCCGATCGTGGTATTTGGCGCGTCCATCAATTCACGAAGGTTGAGCAAATCATCATTGCAACACCTGAAACGTCTTGGGAGCTGCATGAGGAATTGTTGCAAAACTGTGTTGACCTCTGGGATGCACTTGGCTTGCACTACGAAGTGGTCAACATCTGTACCGGTGACATGGGAACAGTCGCAGCACGAAAGTACGACCTTGAGGCTTGGTTGCCTGGAGCAAAGGCGTTCAAGGAAATCGTATCCTGTTCCAACTGTACGGATTATCAAGCCAACCGTCTTGAGATTCGCTATGGAACCCCAGGCCATCCAAACCAACCGATGGTCCATACACTCAACTCGACCGCTGTGGCTACGTCACGTGCACTCGTAGCCATTATCGAGCAAAACCAGCTCGAGGATGGTCGTGTTCGTATTCCTGACGTATTGCAATCGTACATGCAAGGTCAAGAGATTCTCGAACCATGTTCGTGGTAGAATTAATAAGTACTAACAGATTACTGCTCTTAGGAGCGGGACGAAATGACACAAAATCGGCTGTATTTTGGCTATGGATCGAATCTCGATTGGAACGATTGGGTTCGGCATTGTGATGAGAACAATGCAAGCCCTGATGGGCTGAAAGAACGAGAGATTGCTTGGCTCGTAGGGCATCATCTCAAATTTCACTATCATTCCAGAGGACGTGAGGGTGGAGCTGCCGATGTTGTGCCCATGAATGAATACCATGCCACACCCGGTGCCTTGTTTGATGTCGATGAAGATGCATGGTCGACGCTTGTTGCGAAAGAAGGTGCTCCATGGTACTATGAGGAGAAAAACGTGCTTGTGATCGGGTCGGATGGTCAATTGCATGAAGCTGTGTCATTCGTTGTTTGTGATGACAAGAAAAAACCTGATTTTCAACGCCCAACAAATGTTTACCACGACTTAATTCACAATGGACTTCATGAACGTGGACTTCCAACCAATGGATTGGACATGGCGATGCAACATAGGTTTGATACACCCACAATCAACCATTTGTTTGTCTATGGAACCCTGATGTCGGGACAGAGTCGATTCACTCAACTCGAACCGTACGTCCGTTCGCAACAGCAAGCATCCGTTCGAGGTAAACTCCACCACCTCGGCGGCTACCCGGGGATGAAATTGGGTGAAGGCGTGATTCATGGTCAACTGATGGAACTTGAGAATGTTGAAGGATGCTTGGAGCGAATGGATTCCATCGAGGGATTCCTCGGCTTTGGTCGGAACGATTCGTTGTTTGATCGAACCATTGTCCAAGTTCGAACCGAACATGGCATCGTATGGGCTTGGACGTATGTCTATGCTGGAGATGTTGATGATGATTCCATCATCGAAGACGGTCGATGGTGCTGATTATTCAGCCGCTTCCACATCGAGAAGATTGGCTCCTTGTTCAACACGATCGCCTGCGTTGAAGTGGACCGATGTGACTGTGCCGTCTTCTGATGCGACGATTCTGTGCTCCATTTTCATCGCTTCAAGGACCATCAGGGTTTGTCCTGCTTCGACCGATTCGCCTGCGGTAACGAGGACTTCGAGAACGACTCCAGGCATCGGTGCTACGAGTCCTCCATGATGCTCATCGCTGCTTGCTCCTGCTTCGATGCGTTCCAAGGTGTAGATTCGACCCGAGTGATGAACCCACCAAACGTCACCAACCTTGGCGACGTGTGCCCACGCTTTGCTTCCATCTTCGAAGTAGATGCGGATACGTCCATCTTCGCGAGGATGAGCGCAATGGTTGGCGAAGGTCCAGATTTTTGGCGTACGCTCAAGCAAGACATCGTATGTCTCTCCAGCGTAACGGAATTCATGCTGCATCAGGGATACCTCCTGTTGAGCGTTTGGAATGGACTTGCAATCCCAACTGAGCCTTGAGAAGAGGCAACAGTCGTTCGATGCATGCCTGTTGTTTCTGCAACGGCTGCTGTCATCAAAGCGACGTCGAGGTCTTCCGTTCGTGGTGTGAACTGGTACCCATTTGGATAAAGATCGTCGATCATTGAGGTGTATGTATCACCCGAGATAACTTCGGGTACATCGCAGAGATCTCGCAGGAAACCGATGTTCGTGGTTGTTCCAAGAACAACGAATTCATCCAAGGCACGACGCATACGTTGCAATGCTTCTTCACGTGTTGGAGCGAAGACGATTAATTTCGCTAGCATTGGATCGTAATGAGGTGTAACCTCATCGCCTTCACGAACACCTGTATCAAGGCGTATTCCTGGCCCTGTAGGCGGACGGAATACTGCCAGGGGCCCGATGGCTGGGAGGAAGTTGTTGGTCGCATCCTCGGCGTAAAGACGGACTTCGATGGAATGCCCACGGATGTTGAGTTCGTTAACGGACATCGGCTCGCCATTTGCAATGCGCAGTTGTTCTCGAACCAAATCGACACCAGTGATCATTTCGGTCACAGGATGTTCGACCTGAATACGCGTGTTCATCTCAAGGAAATAGAAGGATTCGTCTTCTGCTAGCAGGAATTCGACCGTTCCTGCTCCGACATAGTCGACGGCCTGTGCGGCTGCTACGGCAGCTTGTCCCATACGTTCCCGCAATGAAGGCGTCATGGTCGAACATGGGGCTTCTTCGAAGACCTTTTGATGACGTCGCTGAACACTGCATTCTCGTTCCCCTAAGTGGATGCAACGACCGTGCGTATCAGCAAGGACTTGCACTTCAACGTGCTTTGATTTCATCAAGAGTTTCTCGACGTAGACTCGTCCATCGCCAAACGCTGCGAGTGCTTCTCGCCGAGCCGATTGTGCGCCATTCTCCAGTTCTCCTGGAACATTGACAACACGCATTCCTTTGCCGCCACCTCCTGCAGTGGCCTTGAGGAGCAGAGGATAGCCTGTTTCTTTGGCCGCGTTTCGAATGGCTTCCATGGCAAGCGATTCGTCCTCTTCTTCGATCTCGACACCAGGAATAACAGGGACTCCAGCAGCCTTCATGATTTGACGTGCTGACATCTTATCGCCCATCTGTTCGATGGCTTGAGGCGATGGACCAATCCAAATCAATCCAGCATCCATGACGGCTTGTGCAAATTCTGCCCGCTCTGAAAGGAACCCAAATCCAGGATGAATAGCATCTGCTCCTGTCTCTTTGGCCGCTTGGATGATGGCTGCACCATTGAGATACGTCTCAGCGATTGTATCACCCTCAAGCAGAACCGATTCGTCTGCAAGTTCACGAAACATACCTTCACGATCGTTCTCAGCATAGATGGCAACGCTTGACAGACCTGCTTCTCGGCATGCACGGAGAATGCGACAGGCGATTTCGCCACGGTTCGCAACCAGTACACGCTGAATCATCTTCTCACCTCACTCTTCGGGTTTCCAATTGGCAGGACGCTTCTCAAGGAACGAAGAGAGACCCTCTTGGCCTTCTCTTGAACCTCGCATTCGACTGGTGAAATCAAGAGTCCATCGACGCAGCGATTCATCATCATCACTCCATCGATCGAATCCAAGTGTCAACTCCTTGGCAAGTGTTGCAGCACTTGGTCCGGTGGTGAGAACTTCTGCAATGATGGAGTCAATCTCATCGTCAAATGCCTCAACGTTCTCAACAACACGTTCGATGAAACCGACGCGTAATGCTTCTTGGGACTTGACTCGACTGGCTTGCATGGACAATCTGCGGAAGTTCGCTGAACCAACACGACGGTACACGTAGGGACCAATGACCGCAGGTAGAATGCCGAGTTTTCCTTCTGAAAGTGCGATACGGACGTTCTCGGTTGCAACGACGTAATCCAAACATGCGATGAGACCTGCACCTCCACCAAGCGCAACACCTTGGATGGCTCCAATGGTGAAACATGGGTGGGACCAAAGTCCGTTGAAGAGACGATCGAGGCGTTCACTGTCCTTTCTGTTCTCTTCAGGTGTGTTGGCTCCAGCATCCCGCATCATGTTGATGTCAGCTCCAGCACAGAAGTGCTTTCCACGGCCAGAAAGAACGAGTGTTCGCAGATAGGGTTGACCGTTTGCATCTTCCAATGCATCGATGTAGCCTGCACTGCGTTCTTTGGTCCACTCGAAGACCTCGATCAATTCAGTGATCATGTCAACATTGAGAGCATTGAACTTGTCCTCACGGGTCAATTCAACTCGGGCACAACTACCGTCAATGGTGAGTTGAATCAAGGATGTTTGTGGTGGATTCTCCATCGTTATCATGTCAAAAACCTCAATTGCATTTTCAAATTTTCAATTGGAATTTACATTCTAAATATTCCGTATTTTCCTTCTGGCAATGGAGCGTTTCTCGAAGCGGCTAGACAGAGTCCAAGGACGTCTCGAGTGTCTCGTGGATCGATGATACCATCGTCCCAGAGTCGTGCAGTGGAATAGTATGGTGAGCCTTCAACCTCGTACTTCTCAAGGATAGGGGCACGGAAGTTCTCCAACTCTTCACCTTCCATTGGAGGCTTGCCTTCTCGTTCTCGCTGGTCTTGCTTCACCGTGCTAAGAACATCGGCTGCTTGTGGACCACCCATGACGGAGATTCGACTGTTTGGCCACATGAAGAGGAAGCGAGGGTCGTAGGCTCGACCACACATACCGTAATTTCCTGCTCCGTGTGAACCACCAACGATGACAGTGAACTTTGGTACGTTTACACACGATACTGCTGTAACGAGTTTGGCACCATCTTTGGCAATACCGCCTGCTTCGTAGGCTTGACCGACCATGAAACCGGTAATGTTCTGGAGGAAGACGAGTGGAATGCCTCGCTGACCACATAGCTCAACGAAGTGGGCGCCCTTCAAGGATGATTCAGAGAAGAGAATCCCGTTGTTGGCAACGATGCCGACTTTGTGTCCGTGAATGTGGGCGAAACCGCACACCAGTGTTGTCCCGTAACGTGATTTGAATTCATGGAAGCGGGAGCCGTCAACGATACGTGAAATGATTTCACGTACATCGATCGGCGTACGATTATCGCTTGGAATCAATCCGAGCAAGTCCTCTACGTCATGTGCAGGTGGTTCAGGCTCTTGCAAGGCTGCTGGAGCGAGTTCTCTTGGTCCAATGTTTTCGAGGACGTTTCGAACCATGCGAAGTGCTTCTGGTTCGTCTTCTGCAAAGTGGTCAGCAACACCTGATTGGACTGTGTGGACCTCAGCACCGCCCAAATCTTCAGCTGTGACGACTTCTCCAGTCGCTGCTTTGACAAGTGGAGGGCCTGCGAGGAAAATGGTGCCATTGCCTTTGACAATGATCGATTCATCGCTCATGGCCGGAACGTAAGCCCCACCAGCAGTACAGGAACCAAGAACTGCTGCAACCTGAGGAATACCATCTCCGGACATTCGTGCTTGGTTACGGAAGATACGTCCAAAGTGGCCAATGTCTGGGAACACTTCGTCTTGCATGGGTAGGAATGCACCACCAGAGTCAACGAGGTAGACGCATGGAAGGTGATTCTCATGAGCAACCGTTTGCGCACGGATGTGCTTCTTGACCGTCATTGGGTAATAGGAACCGCCCTTGACGGTTGCATCGTTGGCTACGAAGAGAACTTCCCGGCCGTGAACACAGCCGATACCGGTGACAATGCCTGCGGAGTGAGCACGGCCATCGTACAAATCGTATGCAGCGAGTGGCGAGAGTTCGAGGAACGCCGTTCCAGGATCAATGATGCGCTCAATACGTTCACGTGCAAGCATTTTGTTGCGACTTCGGTGACGTTCAACGTACTTCTCGCCACCACCTTGATGGACGAGATCGAGACGCTCGCGCAGCGTTTCAATGAGAGCAAGATTGTGCTCTCGGCGAGCAGAATAATCAGGATCGGCTTTGTTCACTCGTGTCGGTAGTCGATCCATGTGCTTCCACCTATCCCGACCACTCCGGTTCAAGCCTTCAAGGCATCGTGGGCTTAGACACCGAGCATCAATCGACCAATGTCACGAATTCCTGGAGCAAGACCGACGATAAGAACAGCGAGAACAATCAACAAACGAAGGTGCTTCTGTCGGTTTTCGACACGCATCTCGACGAAGATGTACGTGATGGTTCCAACCAGAATGGCCTTGACGATGGCGAACAGCCAAGCGCCTTCAACATCCCAACCCATGTTGTCAGAGATGCCTCCACCGTACTGGATTACTGCGTCGCTCAATGGATGCTTTTCGGAGTATCCGAAATAATCGATACCGACCATGGTCGCGAAACCGTCGCACAATTGGCCAAACACCATGGCAAGAACCAACGGGCTTGCAAGCAATGCCTTGTTGGAGAGTTGTTCAATAGGATGCTTGGCAACGACCTTTTCTTCAGTTTCCCATGACTTGATTGTGACACCTTCAGGAAGGACGCCTGCTTCAAATCCTGTGAGTTTGAGTTGACGTGCATCGTCTTTGCCCATTCGATAGAGAACAGCACAAATGAGCCCAGGAATGCCGAGAACGATCAATGCAGGCCAGAAGACAACATCGTTGGGCATGCGTCCAGATTCTTGGAGCCATGGTGTTGCAGCCAATTGTGCCCAATGACCCAATCCGACGAAACAGGCACCGACTGCAAAGGCAAGCAGACCTCGAGTAATCGTTGGCCACTCACGAGTGGCATGGAAGGTGAAAATGAGACTCGCAAAGCCGATTCCAAGACCGATGATGACCCACATCAAGCCCATATCATGGACAGCATATCCTGGACGGAACAAGATCGCCCACATGAACAGGAGCGCTAGGCAGAGGATTGGGACGATTCGCATGCGGATGTTAAGCTCGCCAATGTCCCCTCCAACATCGTCCCATTTCTTTCCGACCAAATGGGATACAAATCCAATCGCAATCAACCATGTGGCCAAGTGAAGGTGGATAATTGGCGAGATGAGCAGCCAATCGATGGATGAAGGGAAGAAGTCAGCATCTTCGAGCACACGGAAGATGGGTGCAAGACAGACCCAAGCGATGAGTGCAATCATCATCTTGTCATCAGCCGGCAACTGAAGCGTACGGAACAGGGCTTGGAAGACAACAACAGATGCCAGAAGTCCGAACGTGTAGATGGCTGTGTTTTGGTACGAGTACCCTGCATCGCCTTGCGCACCTGCATCCTGTTGAATCGGTTCCCAAATAATTGGACGTAGGCCATTGTCCCAAACGGTCTCTGGCATCAAGACCAAGCCGAGAAGGACACCAAGAACGACAAAAAGAAGGAGTCTAGTCAAGGTTTGCTCGACCATTGACAACCGTGTTGAGGGGAGCGCAGGCTGATGTGTTGCAAGAACTTCATCAATCGACTCGATGGTTGCCATGCTACGCCCTCGTTCTAGCGAGAAGGGTCTGAGAGATATCTCTTCCCTCTATATTCACTCTTCTTCTTCAGCAATAACACGAGGTTCGTGCTCTTCAATGAAGGAAACCTTGCCGCATTCAACAGCATCACGAAGAACAGTCACAAGACGGAACTTCATCATAGCAGCGTTGGTATCGAACAACATGGTTTGTGGGATGACGATGTTCAAATCGTCACCATCAAAGGAGACACCGAAATCGGAGTGACCGGTGTTTGATTCGAGCAGTGCAGCAACCTTCTCTTCCTTTCCTTCAACGACCTTGACGATCTTGAAGTTGTACTTGAGGGTCTTTCCAGCCATTGGGTGGTTGTAATCGATACGTGCACGACCAGCAGCGAGGAATGAGAGGTATCCTTGACGTCCGCCAATGTTGACAGGAGCGCCGAGGTAGAGTGCGTTCGGGTCTCGAACAGCACGTCGGAGCTTGTCGATGCTGATGGTTTCAATCATGGTTGCATCTTTTTCACCGTATGCGTCAGCAGGTGCGAGTTCGAGATCAACGTCCTTGTCGACCTTCGCCTCGAGGAGTGCTTCTTCGAATCCAGGAATGAGGGAACCGGATCCAACAACGCATACCATCGGTTGGTAGGTGCGGTTTTCATCATGCATTTCATGCTCCTGAGCCGTGGCTTCACGGGTGGTTTCAATCAAATCGCCTGTTTCGCCGTTGTAGAGGTCATAATCAACGTGAATAATGTCGCCTTCTTCCATATGGGTTCACCTGAACGCTTCGGCGACTCGCAAGGTATTGATAAGTCAATTGGATGAAAACCTACTCTTCTTCGCTACGAGGATGAGGTGTTTTTCGAGCATCGAGAACCGTCAACCAAGCCATTCCGACCATCATCAGGGCCCAACCAGCCCAGACCAAATGCGACCCTGGAAGGTCGTAAATGATGACACGCATGCGTTGCACAGAGTCAGCACCATCGGTCGAAACCTGTTGCATCAGCCCTGTTGTTTGCGAACCATCGAAGATGAACACGATGTCACCATGGTAGCGGACCAAGGTATCGACTTCGCTTCTTGGTGGATTGGCAGAACCATCGAATCGAATCAAACCGGGTTCAACCTCACCTATTTTCTCGTCACCGGAATAGACGCTGATGACCGCTCCAACGTATCCGTCACCGACTTCCAGATCATCGCTCTCGAGCACGATTTCTTCGAAGACGTAGCCATAACCATCGACCTCGACCATCTCTCCACGGACCAAGGTGATGCGATGCGTTGCATCTCCACGGTCGACGAGAACTGTCGTGAACACGTGTCCAACGAGCAATAGGAGGATTCCAAAGTGAACGAGGTGGGCTGCTGGAGCGATTTTTCCAAATCCTGAGGTTTGTACTCGATTGTACACTTCAGCACCAACAGGAACAAGGGCAACCAGAACAGAAGGAAGCACAAGCCATGCAATGGTTCCCCGTGAAAGGAATTCCGAAATCGGCTCGCTTGCATCACCGCCTAGTGCGGACGGAACAAGAATTGCAAGTACAATCGATGCAAGGGCGGTTCCAAGCACAACCGATACGATCTGTTTTGGGGATTGTTTTCTCGATGAATAAGCGAACAAAGCCAAAGCCATGCCCATGACAAATGGAGCACCGTAGAGTTCGTGTGCATTGAATTGGACCGCATCAATGCTCGAAACGAGAATAATCAAAGTAAGTATGATGTACAGGCTGGTCAAAACAACAGGCGCCCAAAGCGTCGTTCGCATGATGAATTTCCGGGTTAGCCACGGCTTTTGCTCCATCTCTTCCTCACCCATCACAAGCCAAGGGAGAATGTAGAAACCGAGCATAATGGCTGCAACGTACAGATCGACCAAACCAGACCATGCTGAAGCCAAACACATCATCGTTCCAGCCGCACCCCAACCCCACGCTTTTCGCGCATCCGGTGCAGCATAGAGTGGCACAAACATCAGTGTGTTGAGCAACACGAAGAGAAGGTCTTGGGTCAGCAGGTAGGCAACCGCTGGCACGAGGATGAGCCAAGGCAATGAGAGGAAGCCTCTGTATGACCAGAGTGATTCATCTTTCCCAAGGTGTTTTGGCCAATCGACTGCGGTTGGTGCGAAGACCATCGCTACGAAGAACAAGGATGGAGCGAATTCGTAGGTTCTGTAATCGAACAGAACAGCAATCAAAGCACCGACGATAGGAATCAGGAAGAGATTCGAAAACGGACGTCGTGTTGTACCTTGTGCAGCACGAATGAAGACACCACTGAGCAAGAGAATCAGCAACACATACGAGACGATTTCAACACCTTCAGCTCGATCTTTGAGAATCATCATTCGACCGAATACATCCGTTGGTGGTGCTCCATCCGTATCTCCGATAACGAATGTATGGACAGATGCTGCCCAAACGCCACCAGCACGGGTGACCAAGGTTGCAAACAATGCAAGGGCGCCCGTGGCAAGGCCAAGCCCTGTCCACATCAGGGTCGAGGTTTTTCCTGGCCGAGTTCGAAGATGACCCATCAGGACGAGAGCGAGCCATGGAAGGAAGGAGCCTGTTTCGACTGGATCCCAAGCCCAGTAGCCTCCCCAATCGAGAACCATGTAAGCCCAAAGCCCTCCTAATCCAATTCCAAGGGTCGCAATGAGCAACCCCGGGCGTGTTTGATGCAGCATTCGCTTGTCGATGTCCGCATCGTCACCGTACTGAAGAATAGCAAGACTGGTCGCTGCAAGGGCGATACAGAGCGAGTATGCTAGGAAAACAAGCGGTGGGTGAATTACCATCAAATCGGTTTGCAGTAGTTCGTTCAATCCCGTTCCCTTCAGTCCGAATGGGTTCTCTGCGAATGGGTCAAGCGTCATCGAGATGAGGAGGAGAAGGAGGGTAAAGCCATGCATGAGACGTAGTCGCAATTGGTGTGTTTTGTCCCCTTCCGAAGCAAGGGGACGACCAAACCACCATGCAACAAGACCCATCCAAGCAGCCCACATGAGCAGTGGTCCTTCTCTTGCAGCCCATGTTGCCGCAAAGCGATACTTGAGAGGAAGGTCTTCACCTCCATTCAATGCAACATGAAGAATGGATGTATCGTTCACAATGAAACGAGATGCGAGTGCTACGAAGGGGGCGGCCACCGCCAAGTGAAGGAAGACAGAAACAATGGGCTGCTCAACCCGCCACTTCGGCCACAGCATCATGACGATGCAAGCAAGGACGGCCAGAACAAGCGTCCATCCCCACATGCTGTTACCAAGGGTGCATCCTTGTTATTGCTTTGCGTGAGTCCATCACCAGCCGAAGTGTTTCGCACGGCTGTATCCAAAGGAGAGAAGAACAGAAATCACACGTTTGAAGAGGAGCGTCGGTTTACGGACCATGATCTTCAATCCGATTCCAAGTTTGGTCAATGGACTCATGTTTCCAAGTTCTTCGGGAAGGCACTTCGCCATCGCCGTCATCTCTTCATCGGAAAGGTTGTACAAGGCATCTTTGCCTTTCAAAATCTTGTGATACGGAGGGAACGTCGATTTCCAAGCTTGTTCGTAAGGTGCCAATGACTTTGCAGACAAGTCACCTTTCTTCATCGCCTTTGAGAGAACATGTGCCGCTTCTCGACCAGACCACAAGGCAAGATGTGATCCGCCCTCAAACAACGGCGAGGTGAAACCTGCAGCGTCACCAACGAGAATGAGGCCATCGTCAACCGTCTTGCTGCGAGGCCCAGAGATTGGAATTGTACCGCCAAATGGCTTAATCTTCATTCCATCCTTTCGCCAAGGAGGATTGACTGCAGGTTTTCCAGCAAGATAGGTGTCTTCGATGAACGAGTCAAGATATCGAATTGCTCCTTTCTTGTCTGTCGTAACCAAACCAACATTGGCTCGTTCGCCTTCTTTGGGGATCATCCAAACGTATCCATGTGGCGAATACTTCGGCCACAGATAGAAGTCGAGATAGCCATCGTTTGGCACATCGTTCAACTCGTACTGGAATCCAGCGATGACCTCGACCTCTGTTCCCATGTCAAGAAGTTTGGAGGCTGCACCCGAGACGCCAGAGGCATCAATTACGGCTGAACATTCAATTGGAAATTCATTTCCTTTGCCTTCAATAATCCAATTGGAAAATTGATTTTCGCTATTGAAAATTCTTTTCATCGATGTGACTCGATGATTGAGGT
>JAAZUV010000137.1 GCA_018623995.1 Methanobacteriota archaeon | reverse complement strand
GACAAGACCGAGCGTTCCAATGGCAACGGATGACATCCACATCTCGAACAAGGTCAGACTGAATTCATCTTCAACCCACCATACAAGTTCATTCAGCGCAACGGGAAGGACGATGAATCCAATCATCAAGACGGCTGGTTGCTTCCATTCCCATCCGCGCAAGAACATCAGCGTAAGAGCGACCAAGGCTGCAGGTCCAAACGAAAGGAGGAGGATGGACAAACCGTAGGAGATGCGACCTAGAGCCCCGCGATGGTCCTGCAGGTTTCGTTTCTGACGTTCACGCTCAACCCAATTCCACAGCAGAGCAGCACCGATCAACAGCACTTCGTTGCCGATGACAGGTATCATCCACGACATCTCATCAAACTCAAGAGGATTTGTCAGGGTTGGAATCGGAAGCTCACCTCCAGCCAGAACACCGAACAAACGGTCGATGACCAACAAACCGACGACCATGTCGAGAACGTTCGGAATCCGTACGCCCAAATCGTTTCGGCCAACCAAAGCAAAACCAGCCAAGGCGACCAGGCCTGAAATCAAGATCAGTAAATCGAATTGCTCATCGAGGAACACAGTGCCTTGCGTCATTCGTGACGCGAGATGGACCAACACCAAACCAGCCATGGTGACAGCGATTGGAATTTCGACACCAAGAACGTCAACCAAGCGGAGATTGAGTGAATCAGCACGCAATCGTGCCAAACTGATGAAGAGGAAGGACATCCCTCCCATCAACAGCAAGGCAAGCATGCCAGAGCCACTGAGATAGGCAAAGAACGTTGCAGCGAAAATTGTCACACCAATGAAGGACAGGACGATGCTCGGGCGATGTTGAATATCACCCAATTCAAGATCCATTTCACCTGTGCTACCAGCGCGCTTGGCACGTTTCTTCTGCTTTTCAGCGAGTTCGATCATCTTCGGATCGATGAACTGAACACCGGTCACCTCGCTCGTCTGATTGTATGCAATCTGCGTACGCTGCTTGGCTTCGATTTCTCGCAATCGCTCGTCGCGTCGAGCAACGGAACGCATACCTGATCGCCATTCGCCCTGGAAGGCAAGGTACGCGCCTGAACCAACGAAACTGAGCAATGCCATGATGGTCAGCAATTGAAGTTCGAGTGCAGTTCCGCTGAACAGCATCAAACCAATCATGGCAACCGTTGCAAGTGTTGGTGGAAGCAATTTGTCCATCTTTGTGACACGACTCAGGTAATGGAACAGCGTTCCCAAAGAGATGAAGCCCATCATCATGGCATCTTGTCCTTCTTGTGGGAACCAATCGGCATTGGTGAGTTCGAGTGAAGCATCGTTCCTCAATGCTGGAATGGCCAAGAGGGCGCTCATGACCAGCAACTGATAGGTGACGATGCTGTTGGTTTGGTTTCGCTTGGCATTGTCTTTGTCACTCAGGAAGCGATCGGTATGAACCAACATCAAGGAACATCCAGCGACCATCGTTGCAGCAAACATCGAGGTATGACCGAACTTCCATCCAAAGTGGAGTGCAAAGATGCTCCATGCGACCAACATGGTTCTTGGTTGGCCACGATGTTGTCCAAGTGCAACCAAGGTGCCATGGAACACAAGAATGGCTGCCATGATGCCGATAAGGCCCCAAGCAGGCATGCCTCCAACACGCGTGATGCCCCATACGGAAACGAGGGAAAGAACGAACGAAAGGTTCCACAATTGCAACAACCCTGAATCACGGGCTCGAGCGCCGAGTTCACTCAAACCTGCCAATCGTCCAGCAAGATTCAACGTCGCTTGACCTTGGCTGAGATTGACATAGAGTTGCTGAACGATGAGCAGCAGCATCCATGTTGCAACATGTTGCTCATCGAGAACGACAGGAATGAAATCGTTCGAGAACATACGCGATTCAACATCGGTCGCAAACATCAACAACCAAACCCATGGCATTAAAACAGCAACGCCGGAGATGGACGGGGATTGGCGTTGGACACCGAGCCATGCAAGACCGAGCCAGACCGTCGCTTGGGAGGCGAGAAGTCGCCATCCGTCGGTTTCTGCCGGAATCAGGATGGTCAGGAGGATGACGATAATGATGCCACCCATCCACAAAACGTGATCTGAAACAGCCTGCTGATTGCGAAGTAGTGCAACGGATGTGAGAAGAGCAGTGAGAATCGCATAGATGCTGTACGCGCTCAGATTGGCGATGTTGATGGTGACGACCTCCAAGTTGAGCAGAATGACGAGGATCAACAGGAACGGTGCTGGGAACAAAATGAACGGTGCGAGGCGTTTCCATTCAACACCACGAACTGCGAGATAGGAGCCGCCAAAGGCGCTCATCAGTAGGAGCAGTTGAGCGAGCGCATACCCAGTTTCGTCTCGATTTGCTGCAATTGAAAGCAACGCCCCAATCATTCCTAAGCCAACAGAAATGGCCCACAATCCGGGTTTGCCGAGACCGAGGGCTTTCGCAGCAGCCGAGAACCAATTGTCGGCTTTGTGGAACTGTGTCGCCATCACTGCATTGGTTGCCGTTACGGCAAACATGAGCATGAACAAGAGAAGATCGTCATCGAAGGAAACGATCTCGATGCTGACGATGGTCCAATCGTTGGAAAAGGCATGCAGACCAATCCAGAGATAGGAGACGGCAATACCGAGACTTGCAAGATTCCCAGATTTTCGATGAAGAGCGAGACCATGCATGGACAGGGTGCCAAGCAGAATCATTCCTGCGACACCGAGTTCGTCGTACAATGCTCCAGTGGCGCTTCCTAGTGCGAGCAAGACCAACGTCGCCTGTGCAGCAATGGCATCATCATTGTGACGCTGAGCGATGAGGATGTTGAAACCAATCAAGACGAGTAAGAAGATGCCAAGCGAAAGGTCTGCACCAAGCGGGGAAGCATCCAACCATCCCCAGTGATGCACATCGAGAGCAAATCCGTAGAGGATTTTCATCGAAATGATGACCCAAGTAACACCGAGCAGATGCATGGTTGGATTTGGAATCCACTTCTCTCCAGCCCACAATCCGGAAAGACCCATGACGATGAGCAACGGTCCTCCAAGGAACGGAGGCAATGCGGTCCCAACTACCCATCCCAAAACGGACCATACAAGGACCATGCCGGCAAGAAGGCCGTACCCGAGTCTTCGCTCACCATGAACAGCCATATCGGTTACACTGTCTGGTGCTGCGGCTTCATCAACGGTTCCATCGCGCTTGATGGCACCCGGCTCGTCCGTTTGCTCGTCCTCAGAGCTGAACAAAGAGGCGATCTCTCCAACGGCTTCATCCGTTTCTTTCTCTGGAACAGCCTCTTCGACGACAACCTCGTTTTCAGGTTCGTGAATCATGAACTGGCCGAGATCGATTCCTCCACCCCGTCGGAATTCTTTCTGACGGAGGACATCGTCTTCCACTTGGTCGTGGTCTTGACCGTCCTCCTCCATGCCAATGTCCTAGCAGAGTCCCGTTTGAAACCTTCTCCAATTCCCAAAGTTTTGCATGGATTTTATCACGGCTGAAGAGAAAGGGACAAAGAGGGTCCGCGGTAGCCAGTCCCATGGCGGAGACCTCCACCCCGACATCAACCCCTCTTTCGGCGCACGGCATCAATGCCAAAGGCGAGGTTCATTGGAACCTCAATACCGACGTACTGATCGACATCTCTTTGTCGAGAAATGAAGGTATTCTGAGCGCTCACGGAGCACTCGTCACCGAGACGGGAGAACGCACCGGCCGTTCGCCAAACGACAAGTACATCGTCGATGAAGCATCGACGCATGATGACGTCAATTGGGGCGATGTCAATGTCTCCACCGATCTTGCCACGTTTGAGCGTATGCGAGCTCAAGTCGTCGACTTCCTCTCCGAACAAGACGCCCTCTTTGTCCAAGATTTGGCCTGTGGGGCAGAGCCAAGCGAAGCACTACCAATTCGTGTCATTACACACAATGCATGGCATAGCACCTTCGCTCGCAACATGTTCATTCGACCATCGGATGAAGACCTAGCATCGCACACGCCTGAATTCACCGTCTTCCATGCACCGCATTTCGAAGCCGATGATGATGCACTCAACTCACAGTGTTTCGTCATCGTTAACTATGCTGCTGGCGAAGTCATCATCGGCGGAACACGTTACGCTGGTGAAATTAAGAAGTCGATTTTCTCGGTCATGAATTTGATTCTACCGAAGAAGGGCATCCTTCCAATGCACTGCTCTGCCAACACCAATGGTGAGAACACAGCGATTTTCTTCGGCCTTTCTGGAACAGGAAAGACCACGCTATCAGCCGATCCAAAGCGTGCCCTCATCGGTGATGATGAGCACGGATGGGGTGGGAACGGGGTCTTCAATTTCGAAGGTGGATGCTATGCAAAACTCATTGATTTGTCCGAAGAAGACGAGCCAGAGATT
>JAAZUV010000026.1 GCA_018623995.1 Methanobacteriota archaeon | reverse complement strand
GTACTCACCTTGAGTTGAAGTTGCGGAGGAGCCCCAGGAATTGGTGTGAATCCGTGCACCTGCGTTGTACGCTGTGTTGAGGAGATAATTCAGAGATGGTGAGACAAAGTTGCCAGTATTGTCGTTCTCCATGGCTTGAAAGTACAATTCTGCATCTGGTGCAACACCTGCATAACCGCCCTTGCTTCCATCACCGAGAACGGTGCATGCAACGTGGGTGCCGTGACCTGAGTGTTTGTCTGCTGTTGAACCATCACCAATCACGTCGTAATTTCCAACAACTCGCGTTCCGAAATCTCCGTGATCTTCGTCAAGTCCTGAATCTGCAACAGCAACGATTTGTCCCGAACCATCAAGGTCGGTTGTGAAGTACGAACGCATGGTGTTGATTTTCATGTGGTTCTTCGATTGGTCGTTGTCAAAGTCCATTTGAGGCTCGAACCGAAGCCACATAACCGATGGTTGGCGAACCACATCGAGCAACGAGTCGCTGGAAAGAAGGCCACGGTACTGGCCTTGGTCGAGATGCTCAGCATCATCAAGAGCTAGGCCAGCAACCTGAGACAGATCTTGTTGAATGGTGTTTCCATCAGAATCTGCAACGGAGAGAACGTCGAGTTGATGTTCATCCCACCAACCTTCCAATCGAACCTCTTCGCCTTGCAGCATACCTTCTCCATCCTCAAACATAAGCGCATCAAGAAGCGAATCATCGAGGAACATCGCCAGTGGAACATCCCATTGAGCAACGATGCTTTCAACCGATTGTGCCGCTACAAAAGCGGATGAGGTTCCTTGAACCATCAGCCCAGATGGGCTGATGAATTCACGGACTTCTAAACCCGGAATTTCTGAGAGATCGTTACGAACATCGGCCATGTGTCGGTCGTTATCGACAAGGAGCAGTTGAACGTCCAATCGTGGCTCGAGTGCTTCGCTGGAGATTGGGCGATGTAGTTCCAAGCCATTGCTTGAGAAGGTTCCAATACGTGACTCTGCGACAATCAAACGCTCTTCCTCGACATCTGATGATGCATAGGTTCCGACAAAATCCGAGTAAGCATCGGTTCGGATGGAAAAGAATTCGACATCTCGCTCATCATCGAGACGTTGTAGTTCGTCAGCTTCTGGACCAACCATCGAAGACCATGGACTCATCAAGAGGATGATGAGAATTCCAAGGGCTAGACGGACTCGACGCTCCATTACTTTCAACCTCGTTTCGATGACGCATTTATCGCTATGGGTCAATTGTTTGAACAAACCACCATCAGAATAGCCGAGTGGTTGTCTCAACTTGATCGACAAAGATTTCGGATGCATAGGTACCGACAACATGGTTCACTTCCATGAAATTCTGTGTGTTGTCAAACATGGTGTAACGTACAGAAACCCGAAGCGTATATTCATCCCAAACAGTGTATCCAAGGACCATCATTTCGAGATCATCACCGGCAAGTGACGAATGTGCTTTGACCGAATCAACCTCCACACGCATGGACTGAATCAAGAGACCTTCAGAATCAAGGAATTCAACCTCGACCACAACATCGCGAATCTCCCGACTTCCATCGTTTTGCAGTTCCGCCATGACCAAATGGCCTCCGCGTTGCATGTAGACCGTGTGAATTTCAACATCGTCACGAGGAATCATCCAGTACCAACCGCTTGCAATCAATCCAACCATGAGCATGAGAATCAATCCGGCGATGGCAACGCGTACTGGATTGATGTCACGGATGCGTTCCTTGACAAACAAAGCCATCTCCTGTGCTTGTCGATAAGCCTCGGCTTGTTCGGGGTCGTTCAAATCTAGACCCATTCCAGCCGCTTCACGACGTTGTGTCGACTCCAGCAAGCCCATTGGCTTCGCAGCGACGATGTCGTCTTCATGAACAATCATTTCGTCATCCATATTCTCACCCAAAAATCATCGCAAAGAGCGAGGCAATGCCCGATGTAAACGGTTCGACGACCATGATGTGACGTGTTTCGACAGAGCCGCCAGTGAGCGTACTTACCACTGAGAGATCGGTAACAACACCATTTACGCCCATTGACGTGGACGTTGGAAGGATACCTGTGAATTGCGCATCGAGCAAGACGCCGCGACCATCGACCTCGAGGTCGCCGAAAATAGGTGCATAGACACCCGGCTCGAGATGAACTTCGGCGCTTGAGACGAGACGGCCGGTCGTAATGTCATCAAGGATAATCACAGGATAACCAAATGGGCGATGAATGGTAATGGTTGCTCCTTTCAGGTCCTCACCAATGATTTCGAAACGGTCCAAGAACGCACCAGGTGCACCTGGAACATTGGATTGACGCATGTACAACTCTTCAACGCCTTGATCGGACGATACAATGCGTACACCCCAATCTTCCGTTGTTTCAAGCTTGAACGTCTTTGGAAGATTCTTAGCAGACATCAGTGTGTCTCCTTTGGCATCGATGGCTCTGCCCGTTGCTTCGATGTACATGTCCATCCGATCCGAATTCGAAGCGTAGTCAAGCGTCATCATGCCTTGGAACGATGTCTCTTCACGAATATCGTATCGGGTATCTGGAGCTGCAGTGAGTCGCATCTCGGAAGGTATGTCACGGAAGAAGGTCGTCGCTGGCCACCAAAAGCCATCAACGAACCGATGCTGCTGAATCATCATTGAATCAACGCTTGTTTCACCGACTCTGAATTGTTGAGGGACATCAACGCTCAATGACAGAATATCACCAATCGTTGATGCGAATTGTGTCGATTGAGGCACACCTTCAATGAAGGTCTCAGCACGAACAAGATTTTCCAAATCGACGAAGACCGCATAGGCATAATCCAATCGTTGGCCAATGTCGTAACTCATTGCAACGGACAGTCGAGGGACGGTAAGGTTGTCTTGCCTCGTGAACTCGGCTCGCAGTGATACGTCTCTCGATTTCTCCGTATCCAAACCGAAAATCTGTAATTCAGCGGAAGAGAGTTCGATTCCATTCATGGTGATGTACAGACGCTCTCGTGCAGGGAGCCAATCCTCCAAGTCCATCTGGAATTGGTACGTTGGAACCTCGTCTTCAAGGTAGAAGACGTAGTTGATCTCAATCTTGCCCGCGGGTAGTTGAGGCAACCAAGTACGAAGATGCCAACTGCGGCGTTTCTCAAACGTCACGCCAAGTTCTTCGAGCAACTCGACATCGATTCCGACCAACTCACGTTCGGTAATGACACCATCATCGAGGAACCTCATCAATGGATAAGCGAACGAGAGATTGCTCTGGGAGAAGGTCTCTTCCAATACTGCGAGTTCGGTTGCATCGATGATGTAATCTTCGAGAACGTCTTCGATGACGAGGCGTTTTGATTCCGTCAAATTCGTTAATTTTGAGAGGTTGAAATCAAGCACTGAACGCTCGACTGCTTGCATGTCAAGACCGTGTTGCCATGCTGGTTCGTCTGTGACAAGAGACCCTTTGCGCATGTCAGCCACAATGTCGAAACTCTCTCCAGTTGTCATATCGATTCCATAAGCAACGTTCGCAGCTTCACCCGTCGTATCGCCTGCATTTGAGACAAGGCCATACACCAAGTCGTTGACGAGGCCACCAATACCAACAACGTCGCCAAGGAAGAATGAGAGTGCTTCAACGCCCTCTCCTTGGCTGAAATCAGGAATTTCAAGACCGCTTGAGTCAAGATCGCTTGGAAGAACAATCTCGAGATTTGCGGGAAGTGGTTCCATGCGCATCATGCCGTTCAAACCGAGGAAGGGATCATCGTACGTACTGACATCTTCCATCGAAATACTGAATGGTGCTGAAACTTGTCGCTGCAAAGAGTAACGTGCGCTTCCTTCAGGCCCTGTTGAATTTGGATCGATCGGAGAATATCGTTGGACCGATTGAACATTGGATATTTTTGCACTCAACGAAGTCTGGGCCTGATCGGCATCCACCCAGAATCGGAAGTGGTCTCCATCCATCGTCAGAGGTGTTGTTGCATTGGTCATTTGAACCATAATTGATGTAATTGGCGTATCCGCTTGGAAACCAATCGAATCGCCGAGATTCAATTGGAATGCTGCTGGTAATCCCTCAAGACGAATGGCGTTCCGCTGAACACCTTGCTCACCACCATAGGTGATGGTTCCAATCGGTTCACTCGCAGTATACATCAACTTTTCCGGGTCTTGGACTACACTCAACAAACCGGGTCGATTTGAAATCATGGCAGACTGTGCGGTAACATCTGAAAAGTCGGTACCAGAGTGACGTATGTGGCCAACAAGGAGCGCTCCAGATTGTTGACCACCCAATTCAAGCGCTCGGACGCTCGTTACAGGGTCGTACGATTGGAAGACACGAGATATGTTCGATATTCGAAGGCTCATCGCCACAGGTACGAGAGGGTCAACCGGCCCATCTCTTCCATCAACCTGTTCAATTTCCGTATCTTGTGAAAGCAAAATGTGGTCGGAATCGGTCAGCCAAGGGTGGTCGCTGCTTCCAATGGCCATCGAAATGACACCAAGGCTGCTTGGGCTGCGAACAGAACCATCGTTCCATGTTTGGCGAACTTGACTAAGACAAAGCACCTCAAGTTCACCTCCGGAGCTACCAGCGGTTCCAACAATAAGATCCGGAAGCGTGTTGAGAATGGAACCCAAATCGAGGACAACCTCCACCAATGTGAGCAGTGCGTTATCCAACAGTTGTGAGATGGTGTTGAGATCAGGGTTGTTGAAATTGACGCGAGATAAACCGGTCGATGAAAGTTGGAAACTGCCTTTGAGGATGAGCACCTCTGGGAGGTTTTCAACGTGGATTGAAAGCGAGCTGACGTCACTCGCATAGCCTCCTCGCATCAACGTTGAATTGTATGATAACGACTTGATTCGCTCCGTTCCTGCAACCATAATCAACGTCGCAGGAGGTGCTGCAGGATTGACAGGGAGTGTCAGATCGTTTTGGTTGGCCGTTGCATCACCTGAGAAGTTCTTGATGGCAAGGATGAACGAAAGGCGGTCTGGAATGTCACCTGGTAGGTTTGAGCTTCCTGGGGCTTCACCAATCATCGTGAAGATGGCATCGATTTCCTCTTGAGGGAGTGTACCTGAAGGAATGCCACGTATCCACAAGCGTGAATCGGTGATGTTTCCAAAGGTTCCACCTTCGAGTGTGTTGCTACGGTCTTCAAAGTAATGAAGCCACAAATCGGCACCAACATCGCTGTACAATTCGACCGTGTCGAACGTGTTGTCACCAAGGTTGTCGTTTCGTAGGACAAGGTCAACTTCCTCCGGCAGGACATTTGAACCGTATTCAGGATGGAATCCAACGTCGATGTAGCCCATATCGATGACTTCTGCTTGGCCTTGTGAATCGACTTGGTCAAATTGCAAGAAGCCTATACCGACGCCATAGCCACATTTGTGCGTCTCGCTGACCGAACTATGATCGTTGAACACATCATAGTAGGTTTCATCGCATTCTGTCTGTTTGTTCAAAGCATCCGAATTTGTATTCCGTATCGCGATCGAATATGGAGCGGAAATACTCGTCAATGCAAGGGCGTCAGCAGGCAAAGCACCGCCTGTCAGGAAGTCGGTCAAGAGTCCGAAGATGTTGCCAATCGTGTTCGAGATGCTGAATCTGAATTCTTGGATGCCGACCTCCACTCTGAAATTGTTGGGCGGTTGGGTGAGGCGCGTATCCAAGACCAACGCATAGGACTGGGAGTCTTGAATCGCTGAATTAAATGCAAGTCCCTTCAGGAGTGAAACTTCCATGTGCGCAAGTTCATCCCAAATTGGGTCGTTTTCGTTTAGATAATCAACCTTCCACTGGAACGTTGGACGTAGCCAAAGTGTATCGGGAATACTCAATGGATTCAGTGGGTTGAGGGGAGGTTCAAATCCAAACCCTTCGTTCAACGTAAACAGACCAAGCACGGTCAGTGATATGGATACGTCATCCACTGAATCTCCATCAATATCGATGTAATTTTCAAACAGAACAAGGTCTGTTCCGACGAACAATTCGCCAGTGAACGTCCCGTATTCCCACGCTTCATATTGTGGACCGTTGTCCCTGCTTGAGAAATTGATGTACAAAGCATACGTGTTGATACCAACTGCGAGTGGATCGGTAACATCCCAAGACTCGAGCGAGAAGAGCGTTTGAACGAGATTGTTTGGCCAACCTTCAGGTTGCGTGCTTGTATCGAGAAGAACTTCGTAAGGACGCGGATGATCAGGCTCGAACGGTGAGGTGTCACGCAACTCAGCCTGACTCAGATATTCCGTTGAGTCGTTGAGTGGATCACCTTCTCGACTCTCTCGCTTCGCCGCCTCAACCAAAGCCAGTGATGAAGTGGATGAGCCTGCTGCAACAACGGCATCATCACTCGATTCTTGGAATTCCATCAAGTCGGAAAGTTTCTCCATCAAATCGAAATCGTCCTGTTCAACAGAAACGTCTGCTTGAACCGGCTGAAAAATAGGAACAAGAAGGACCAGTACCAAGAATGCGGCCAATCGTCCGCGTTTTGGTTGATGCAATCCTGGTCGAATCAACCGAATCGCTTCCTCGACCATGATAACAGGTTGAGGAACTCATATCTGAACCCATCCCCGTCTTGTTTGAACAAAAAGGGATTCTTTCTTGTGGTTTCAACGTTGGAACAGTTGCTCAGAAGAGCACGATGGACAGATGACGATGGCTTCCTTGACATCGATTGGCATGGGAACTTGGAATTCGAGACCACAACTCGAACATGCTCCTCTTAGCAAATTAACATCGGCTGTAGGTTGGTCGGCAGCTGGTTCTTCCGTTTTTGCAACAGGCTCCTCGCTTGGCAGGGTGATGGGCTTGGGCAATTCAATGCCCGCAGCAGACGGTTTTGGACTTGCTTTGGTTTGTGGTTCCAGCAGTTCATCGAGATCGTTTGCAACAGTTTGCTTGGGCGCAGGTGCAGGCTCGTCATCAAAGAACAACGCTGCAGCCTCGTTTGCCGCCTGACTGGACGCTTGAGACATTTGCATTCGTGGCGCAAACTGCGCTTGAGGCATCGCTTCAGGCTCGTTTGCAGAGCCATAGATCGATTGAAGTTCTGCCTCCTTACGAGCCGTTTCTTGCTCTTGTTGAGACACAACATCTGCTCCACTTTCAAGACCTGCGATTTGCACCGCATTTGCGAACAATGGCAATCGTTGCGTTTGCTTGACCATGGAAATGTGCGACCGTGCTTCGCTTTCTGGCAGACCTCTGTCGGTCAAGAGTTTGATTGCAATCGTACCTTGCCAACGTCGATAACCAATCATAGCGATGGATACTGTGACAACACCGAGAAACAGAATGACTGCAAAAATTCCGTAATCTGTTTCGGCAACTTCCGCTTCACTGACAATGACAGAGAAGGTGTAACTATCGCTGTTGTTTGAAGCATCAAACACCGTCACAATAACGGTGTTTGTTCCAACCGAATCAAAGATGATATCCACGCGAGAGCCGATGTAATCAGGGTCGTCTAAGGCATTTCCATTGTTGTCGCTGTCCACGAGCGAGTTCAAATCCCAATGGAATCGCAAATCTGTGTTCGCGTCGTAACCGTCGGATGCAGTGACAAAGAAACTCGACACCTCGCCTTCAATTGCTTGGTCGGTGAAGGCGTTCAACAATGGGGCATCGAGGCTTGGAACAGTTGAATCTGTAACGAGGATATTGACGGAAGTTGATTGACTGTTCCCGCTCGGGTCGAGAACAATGAGGCCAACGTCATGTGTACCGATATCAGACCAGTTGAAAGAGGCCGTTGTTTGTTGTCCGTACGGATTACCATCGACGGACCACGAGCATGCTGTAATCTGATCGTTGTCTGTGCTGGTCGCACATGAAAGCGTGAGTGTTTCTCCATGTTCGATTCGCCAACCGCCAGTAATCGGTATCGCAGAAGTTCCCGCAGAACCGCTGATTCGAGCGATTGGGTCTGTGACATCTACAACAGTGATGTTGACTTGTGAACGGTCAAACCCGAGCTGGCCAGAGACAGTGAGTGTGACGGTCTTCACGCCCGGCGTAGTCCACAAATGGTTGGCTGAAATGCCAACAGCATCGACGTCGTTGATGGCGTCCCCGTCGTTGTTTGAATCAACGGAAGCGTCGAAATCCCAAACAAATTGAGAAATTTGCTGCAAGTTGTTTGGCGAAGATGATGCATCAAAGTTCAGGAGCGTATCAAGCTCAACAGTCTGATTCTCAGCAACAAACGAGGCTTGCATCACCGGAACCAATTCAACTCGAATCGTTATGCGCAAATTGGTTGATCCATCGCCTTGCCCGTCTGGGTCGTTGGTGTTGTCAACAACGAGTTTCAACGGTTGATTGGCAAAGGCAGCGGAAACAATCCAGTTGAATGAGGCAGTTCCATCGACGCCGAGAAGGGAAGCACCTGTTAGTGCAACATTGGATTGGCCTGCGAGATAGTTCGCATTCATGGATTCGGTTTGGAGATAGACATCTCCGAATCCTTCCAGTGACCAAGCTGTGACGGATACGGCTGTTCCCTCTTCCAAGCGAAGGTCATCGCCTTCGAGGAGTGTCAAATGTCCGTTTGGGATGATGCCAACGAGGTCATGGTAGGACGTCCATTGCCCATCGTTGAGTTTGGTGACGCTGATGGACACACGTCCCAAATCGCCGCCTTGATCACCGTTTCCTTGATCGCCATCGTGGGCAAGATTGTCGACAACAATGGTCCATGATTTCTCCGAGATGGAAAGTGGAACTTTCCAATGGAATTCGTACGAACCGTTGGCGAATTCTGTTGATGGAATCTGTTGATACGCCGAACGATAGGATTGACCGAGCAGGTAGGGTTGCAAACCTGCTTCATCAAAAACCAGGACATCGAGGGCATCATCGATGACAAGTACGGTGATTTCGTAGACGTCGCCAGGCGTCAACAAGCCAAGCGATAATTCGACACATTCGCCATCATCAACAGGTACTTGCGAAGCAAATATTGATGCGGATTCTGAGGAGCATGAAGGCGCTGCTCGTCCTGATGTGCCTGAAGCGAGTGGCGCGAGTGAGACACAAAGCATCAACACAAGAACTGCAGCGACCTTCTTTGAATGCATATACTCGCCTTCGTTTCCTACTCTTTCAATGATGCGACAGATTGTGCTGAGTCCAACCGTTGTCTGTTCGCTTGAGCATGAGGACAACGCCATCATCATCGATTCGAACTCTGTCACCATCGTCGGCTGAAGCAAGACCATGGGCTTCACCGAGGACCTCTTTAGCCTCTGAAACCGCTTCCTCAGCATCTCGGATTCGTGCTGAAAAGTGCGTCAGGATGAGATGCTCTGCATTGCATTCCAGTGCTGTTCGAGCTGCGCCTGATGCCGTACTGTGAAGATGTTCGCTGGCCTTGTCGCTTGCATCGTTGAGGAACGTTGCTTCGTGGACGAGAACTGTGACGGGTGAAGTTGTCTGGATGGATTGTTCGGCTGTGTCCCCAGACACAACGATGCTTGTTGCTGGTTTTGCTGGACCTCTGAACTGACTCGCTTGGAGGATGTCGCCATTATCACGCTCTAAATCAATTCCTTCAGAGAGTTGTTTTCGTTCGTCTTGGTTCAATCCTGCGAGCGTTGCTTTGTCTCGATCGAATGCGCCTTTTCGCTCCTTGCGCGAGAGTTGCCATGCGCAGGAAGGAACACTGTGTGAGGTGGGAATCGAGTCCATTCGGAACGACGTGAATGCATCTGGTTGTGGCATAGAATCATGCCATACGAGGTCAGTCGCATTATCGGTGAATTCGACCCAACGACCAGATTGAGGATCGCCGAGCAACCACCGGATTGGGTAGCCGAGGTGACCTGCTGTACCTCCAAGCGAAAACCACGAACGGTATTGGTTGATAAGTTCAGCAGAGGGTGTATCTTCTGAAAGTTTGGCATCGATTCCATTCGCTTCGAGCGCATCGAGGATCTCATTTGATGTTGGACCATACACAACAAGAGGCTGTTGACGACCGTCCAGAGAAAGTGTCTGGAGAAACGGTAACAATCCCCACGTGTGATCCAAATGACCATGTGTCAACGCTACTGCTACAATTCGGTTTGGTCGAAGAAGGGCGGGTTCGTTTTCCTGCTTCAACCGACTGCGTTGTTTCGAGTAGCGCATCTGAAACCCTTCACCAGCATCAATGACAACGAGGCCTTCTTGGCATGAAAAGACGCTCCCACTCACGCTTCGAGTCGAGGTCGGTCGCGCTGAAGCGGTCCCAAGAATGTGCAGTTCCATCAAACGATCACCTCAATTGCGTGGAATTTGTGTTGGTGGAAACCATCGAAGAATGACCACATCACCAATCGAGCGCACCCAACGCCATGGGACAGCAACGTGGATGGAACCTTCAACGAGGTCATCTGGCGTATCCTTGACGAACAGATGAGTGCAAGAAAGGCTAGCATGTTCAACGACTGCATCGTGAACAACGCCGAGCAATCGGCCGTTTGGAAGGTACACTTGGAGACCAGATAGTTGCGATAAATTTCGCTCACCTTTGCTCATAGGTTGCCCTCCTTGGCATAGGCAAGAAGAACAAGAACATCAAACAAACGCTTGATTTCACTTGCCACGGTTGAGGTTGGCCTTGAGAGAAGGTCGCAACTTTTCTGCACCCTTACCCTTGTTGAAGAGACCACGACCACGCTTTCCAGCGGAGGTCTTTCCACGGTAAGCACGGCCACGGTGGCTGTTGTTTCCGTTGGCTTGGCAGAAGACACCGAGCTGCTTGTCGTTGATGATGGCAGGGTGGTGTGTGTCGATCATGATAACTTCGAAGAACTTGTGCTTTCCATCTTCGCCAACCCAGTACGAGTTGAGAACCTCAAGGTTCGGGAAGTGGCGTGCTACACGCTCCTCGGCGATACGCTGCGTGTTCTTGGCCATGGTGATCTTGGAGATACCAGCCTTGGATGGCTTACGCTTCATGTGAATCTTACCCTTGCGAAGTCCACCACGGCGGACACGGGTGCGGATGAGGACAACACCTTGCTTGGCCTTGTATCCTAAGCGGCGAGCAGCATCGAGACGTGTTGGACGCTCGATGCGGCAGTTGACAGGTTCACGGCGCCATTGTGCCATTCGCGTCTGTCGGAACATGTGCGGGAGAGCCTCTTTTGGCTTCTTCCAGGTTTCACGAACATAATGGTGGAGTCCTTTTGCCATGGTAACACCTCAATGGGAGCAACTTGCCGACTTTGAACCCCTTTATGAGTCTGTCCATTACGAACAGTTCACGAAAAGGCGCAAATCACTTGAAGGTTTCAGAGACTCCCAAGTGAAAAAGTAAGGCGTATACTGACCAGACGGTCATGGGTATGAGTATCATCAGTCCAAGGGTCGTTATCGGATCCATGGACGGGGATTGTCCTCTGAGATATCTGTTCTTTTTGTCGAAACTACAGGTTCCATCATAGTCTATTGATTTGGAGATGCAAGACCTGCAGCAACAAGGCTTCTCCAACCACCCCAGAGGGAATAGACGTTTGCATAACCCATTCGAGTCAACGATTCTGCTGCAATGGCGGAACGGAAACCGCCTCCACAATACAAAACAATTCGAGCATTTTCGGGGATTGGATGCTTTTCGATATCACGTTCGATGACGCCTTTGCTCAGATGGAGTGCTCCTTCAAAGCAACCAGCATCGTATTCATGCTGCTCTCGCACGTCGATAACGACAATGCCGTCGCCATCGTTCAGCATGGATGAAAATTGTTCGATGTCGCATTCCTGAATGACGGCTCGCGAATGTTCGACTGTGGCGAGGAATCGTGGACTGTGTTTCTTTCCCATGTAACGAAAGACGGGCTTTTGCATTTCAAAATATGCGTTACATCGCAAACACGCCTTCAAATATGCAGCGCTCCGGTTCTAGGACATGGAGTGCAATATCGACCAAAAAGGCCGACTCGCAAGGCTCTACACAGGCATCGCAGCGATTGTCTTTGGAATCGCCCTCGCCTTCTTGACCTACCTCAGCGTCATTCCAGCAACATTAGGCTGGCTCGCTGTCGCAGGCAGCATCTTCGGCGGCGCCTTCGCCATCTTTGAAGCACGTAAGGGTTGGTGCATTGTTCGAGCTGTTGGAATCAAGACCCCTCTGTGATTCTCCCATTAACATCAAACATCACAACCTCTGGCCGTGAACCATGGCCCATCAGGTGCAAGGTTCGGAGACGATTCTCTCCATGCTCCAAACGGACCATGACATTCGACTGGTTCTTGTCGATCGAGAGATGAATACAGAGACGCTACGACAAGAATGCGAACGACAAGGCATTCCGCTTGAGGAAGGTTCAACCAATGATTTATGGAGAATGTCTGCCATTGGGAATACGGATGCTTTAGCCCTCCTAGGAAGAGAACCACACGGTACGCTAGAGGAAGTGTTTGAGCGAGGCGGTTCCATTTGGCTTCTCGATGGCGTCCAGTATCCTACAAATCTCGGATTTGGCATCCGAACCATCGAAGTCAGCGGTGCGGATGCAGTCGTTCTCAACATCTCAAGAACCCACCAAGACCGGAGGACCATCCGTCGCTCAAGCATGCGTGCAGATCGATTCATACCCGTCGTTTACAGCGATACAACATCCATCATCAATGAAGCAAAGAAGAACAATTTCAGAATCATTGCAGCTGAAGATGTGGGAACAGTTGAACCTTGGAATGCAGACCTCACTGGCGACGTGTTGTTTGTTGTTGGTGCTGAACGAGAAGGCGTATCGCAAGAAGTGCTCGACGCGTGTGATGAAGTTGTCCGACTTCCTATGGATGGATTTGTTCCTTCTTACAACCTCCAGGTCGCTATCAGTGTTCTTGCTGTTGAAGCATTGAGGCAAAGAAATGGTGATTGAGATCTATCCACAAGGGACCCATCAACAACCCATCATGGAAAGGGTACCCGGTTTGCGAGTAGATTGACTTTGCAAGAGTTGATATACTCCAGAGGCAAGTGAAACACGATAACC
>JAAZUV010000136.1 GCA_018623995.1 Methanobacteriota archaeon | reverse complement strand
GTACTGTTCAAAATTTTAAATTTAATATATCAAGCCGTGTTTTCACTATTGCTTTTTTTTCCATCATCTGGCATTTCAATGAGTGAACGCAATGTAGTGCCTAACAATTCATGAAGCACGTCAGCTTCTACAATCTTGGCAGGCGAATTATTGTAGAGGTTGAGGATGATTTTGTAGAATTGATCCCCGACCGCATCAAGCAATTCCACGAGTGTGTCCGCGGATAGATCGCTGCGTACTAAACCCCAATCTTGTCCCAAGATAATTTGCTCTCTCCAATAGTTCTTGATGGGTTCAGCACTTGCTTTCAAGCGTTCGAAAATCGGATGATTATCTGCCATCTGTTCGCCAATCATTGTCCCGATCTCGACGTATTCCTGGTCATTCCAGTACGCCTCGACAAGAAGTCGAGCATTTCGGAGGTGAGACCAGTAGTCGTTCGAATTGGGGGGTGAGCCATGACCTTCTAGAATGGCAACCAGAGATGTGATCCCTTGATCAAGGATGCTAAGGAACAAGTCTGCCTTGTCTTCAAACCAATAGTAAAATTGGCCCTTTGAAATCTCAAGCTCTTTGAGAAGAAGGTTCAATGACATTGCATCATAACCGTGCGATGCAAATTGTTTCTTTGCAACCTGATAGACCCTTTCTTGTTCCCCTTTAGGGAGATTAAGAAAGCGATTGAGAGGCATAGCAGAAACCTTACAGACCACTGGTCTGACCATTGGTATAAAGAAGTTTGTATTTACCGCAAATTTACATTGCCCTTCCAAATTCACTTGCGACGCTTTGAAAAAAGGCAAGCATCAGGAATCGCTATGAGCGGGAAGACTGCACTCATTACAGGGATTACCGGACAAGATGGTTCCTACCTCGCTGAATTGCTTCTTGAGAAGGGATACACCGTCTATGGATTGGTCCGTCGTGTATCGCAACCGAGCCTTGGCCGTAACCTCATCAACCACTTGATGAGCAACGAAAACTTCCACCTCTTGAACGGTGATCTTGCTGATCAGAACTCAATCGACAATGCCGTACACCAAGTGAAGCCAGATGAGTTCTACAACCTCGGTGCTATGTCATTCGTACCAGAATCGTGGCGCTCTCCAATGATGACGGCTGATATCACCGGTCTTGGTGCACTTCGCTGTCTTGAAGCTGTTCGGAAGCATGCTCCAGACTGTCGATTCTACCAAGCAGGCTCCAGCGAGCAATACGGTAAGGTGCGTGAAGTTCCTCAATCCGAGCAGACGCCGTTCCATCCACGTTCGCCGTATGGATGTGCAAAGGTCATGGCTTTCGAGATTACTCGAAACTACCGTGAATCCTACAACATGTTCGCATGCACTGGAATTCTCTTCAACCACGAAAGCCCACGACGCGGTCTTGAATTCGTCACACGAAAGGTGACGATGATGGCAGCTCGAATCAAGCATGGCTTCGATGAATGCCTCCACATCGGCAACGTTGATGCGAAGCGTGACTGGGGATTCGCTGGCGATTATGTAGAGATGCAGTGGAAGATGCTTCAACAAGATGCGCCTGATGATTACGTCATTGCAACGGGTCGAACCCACAGCATTCGTGATATGATCAGTCTCGCCTTCTCACACATTGGCTTGGATTTGACTTGGTCTGGAGAGGGTGTTGACACCATGGCAACCGATCAAAACGGTGTCGTTCGAGTACGAACCAATCCCAAATTCTTCCGTCCTGCTGAAGTTGATTTGTTGATTGGAGATCCAGCGTATGCAAAGGAGAAGCTTGGTTGGGAAACCAAGACAACGTTCGAGCAACTCATTCAGATGATGGTCGAATCCGACCTAGCCATTGTTCAGGAAGCCGTTGATGGAGGCTATGCTCCACCAACGCCGCCGGAATGATTGGCAGATTTTTGCATCAGCCGGTTGAACAACGGCGGAATCAACGCAATCCAGAACATCTGGTAGTAACCACCAGGGAGTTGAGGTGATTCATCGTACGGACGTAGTCGTTCGTACGGCGTGCTTGAGCGAAGATGATGCGCAGCATGGAGAGGGAGGTTCATCAGCGTATATCGTGACCATCGTGTACGACTTTCCCAAGCATGCCCTGCATTCGGACGTTCCTCTTCACCACGCTCAAGGCCGTGATGTTGAATGAAATTCACAAATTCGAGCAAATAGATTGCAACGACGGCTTGACCGACGAACGCTGCAAGATAGGGCAGACCCAATACAGCGAGCGAGGCGAGTAGTGCTAGTTCGACAAGGATGGAGATGGTTGTGTCCTTTTTCCTGATTCTGTATGCGTTTCGCAGTTGTCGAGGGACGGTTCGCACGAGGTGGCCATAGACGCTACGTCCCCATGGAGAACTCGTTGGATCGACCTTGCGAGCCCAATGCTTGTGGTGTGTATGGTTGTGTTCGACTGTGAAGTGCAAGTAGAGGACGCACAGCAAATCAAGGCGCCCTAACCACCAACTGGACGAACGTGGTCTCCTGTGACCGAGTTCATGTGCAGCGACAACGCCGGCTGCACCGGTTGCGAGACCTGCGGAAAGTGCAGGAATAACGATCGAAACCGAACCAAGTCCTGCCCAGATCCTGTACAATAGACAAATCACAACAATTGGAACAAGAATGCCGTGGAGGTGAACGATGACGTTGTGACCTCGGCCTTCCTCTTCGACATCATGAACCGTTGAGGACCCTGCAATCGAATCGAGAAACGGATACAGCCCCAGCAGCAAGACAATCGGCGTAAGCATCCACCAGCCGCCGATCAACAAGGTGACAGCAGCAGATATTGGCGTGAGCAATCCAAGGAGATGAGGCGCCCACCTAGCCATGCCTTGACGTACGACTCATAATTGAAAGGCGTTGCCTTCGAATCAGGATCTGCGAAACATGCTTGCGATGCGTCGAACGATGCCAGGTGTGAAGGAAATACCATTCCGGTACACTTGACCTTCAAGAGCTTGGTCAACAAACATCTCTAATTCTCTATCCATTTATTGTTCCCTCCTTGTATTGTAAGCAGCGCGCTCATTGGCTGAAAACCGAAAAGCGGCTATGGCGTTCACGATCGGCGACAGAATGTCGGAAAAAATTCCCGAACGGTACTGTTGCTGATCCATTATTCGGTCGGTGTACGTTTGGAGTTCGTTATCCATTGTTATCCTCACTCTAAATTGGGTGCTCTACCTATTCAAAGGCGTGGTAAACTTGCCAACACAAAGGTGTAGTAATTACATTAAGTGTTGTTAAATGCACCAAAGCAACCGTTCTCTTCAAGAACACACATTCCGAGGCCAAATCATCCGAGCCGCTCCCAACCGTTCATCGACAGTGGAATCCGGCTACAGGAGGAATCACCATGGGCATGGACCCCGCACTTAAAGCGAAATTGCAGAAGCAACGATATCACATTGTCGGAGAACACGGCGGTGTCAAAACTTGTCATTGGACAAAGGAGTCACTTCTGCGTGATCGGGCATGCTACAAGGGCACCTTCTATGGTGTCAAGAGCCATACCTGTATGCAAATGTCACCTGTCGTAGATCAATGCAATCTTGCCTGTACATACTGCTGGCGAGAACCCCATATGGACACGCTTGAACTAACAGACCAAGATCCCCTCGAATTGCTCTATGAGAGCGTACGTGCCCAACGCCGCCTCCTCTCTGGTTTCGGTGGAAATGACAAGGTTCCAAGAGAGAAGTTCCTGGAAGCTCAAGATCCAAAACACGTTGCGATTTCATTGAACGGAGAACCAACGCTCTACACCCGTCTTGGCGAATACATGGACCTGTGCCACAAGCACGGCATGACCACGATGCTTGTGACAAATGGAACACTTCCGAAGGTCCTCGAAAACCTCGATACGCTCCCAACTCAACTCTACGTTTCTGTCGATGCTCCGAACAAGCAAGTCTTCGATGATGTATGCCGCCCGAAATGGAACAGTGGTGCTTGGAATCAGTTTGAGAAGACCATCGATCTACTTCCGAGCCTTGACACAAGGATCGTTTGTCGACACACGTTGATGAAAGGTGTCAACATGTCTTCGACACACATCAACGAGTTTGCTGAACTCGACAACCGTGCAGACCCAGATTTCATTGAAGCAAAAGGATACGTCTACGTCGGCCACAGTCGAGAAAACCTCTCAATGGAGAACATGCCTAGCCACGATGATATTCTCTCCTTCTCAAATGAACTTGCACCTCAAGTTAATCGAGAAGTGCTCTCAGAAAGCCGGCCGAGTCGTGTTGCACTGATCGGTCGTGAAATTGTTCCAATTCCCATTCCAGAAGCAGAACTCTACTTCCCTGAAGATTTGGGAATCGCTCCTCCTGTCAAGAAACTCCCTCTCGTTCAAAATTAGTTGATATACTGTGGAATCGTTCTTCTGGCATGACAGCAGAGCGTATGCCACGAATATTGATTGTAGGTGCAGGTG
>JAAZUV010000135.1 GCA_018623995.1 Methanobacteriota archaeon | reverse complement strand
GATGCTGGATTGCTCGTCGAATCTGTCGAAGTCCGATTTGATGCTGATCACACCTATCGGGGCGACTTGGAAATTACTCTCACTTCGCCGGACGGTACTGAGTCAAGGTTGGCTGAAAAACACGAAGATAACAACAACAATTTCAACGAATGGGTGTTCTCTTCGATGCTGCACTGGGACGAATCCTCCGATGGTGTATGGACCCTTGAGGTCAACGACCGTGGTAATGGAGATACGGGGACATGGAATCATTGGGAATTGGTGATTCACGGTGCTGAAGAAATCATTGACTCCGACAACGATGGCCTTCCTGATGAAGACGAAACAAGTATCCACAACACCGATCCCTTCGATCCTGATTCAGACGATGACAATTTGATGGATGGATATGAAATCTTCAATTCGTCCACGAGTCCAATCGATTCAGACACCGACGATGACCTATTGAACGACGGTCAAGAAGTCCTCATCTTCTCAACCAATCCACTTCAGGAAGATACGGATAGCGACGGATTGAGCGATGGAACCGAAGTGCTTGTCACCTTTAGCAACCCATTGGTCTTCGATGATGACGGTGACAGCGATGGATGGTATTGGTTCCAAGATTGCAACGACAGCAATCCTGACGTCAAACCGCTCCAACCTGAGCTACTCGATGGCATCGATAACAACTGTGAAAACGGAATTGATGAAGGATTCAAGGACCTTGATTCAGACAACGATCGATTGAGTGATTGGGCCGAATTCCACGTTCAATTCACCGATTGGAACAATCCAGACACGGACGGTGATGGTATGGACGATGGCGATGAAGTTCAAGTGTTCTTTTCTGACCCAACCTATACCGATCCAGATGATGATAGTGACGGATACTACTGGTTCCAAGATTGCGATGACAACGATTCAGATAGAAGTCCAGGATTGTCTGAATGGTTGAACGGAATTGACGATGATTGCGATGAAGATGTTGACGAGGATTTCCTAAACACCGATGCAGACAGAGACGGACTTGTTGACATTGATGAGTACAACATTCACATGACCGAATGGCAAGACGCAGATACGGACGATGATGGTCTCAATGATGGGTATGAATTGTTCCAAGGAACAAATCCATTGTTTGCAGATCTTGACAACGATGGTGACGGTCTTCGATGGTTCCAAGATTGCGATGACAACAATTCCAACATTAGCCCCTATGCACCTGAAATCCGAAACGGAATCGATGACAACTGCAACGGGGAGATTGACGAAGGCTTACCAGATCTCAACCCTCAGATTCTGATTGTTTCCTATTCCAGCCAAACCGTAGAAGTCAACAGGGGCATTGCGATAACTGCCTTTGGCAATACTGACACAGAAACCGTTCTCTTTGACTTCGAAGATTCCCTCCAAACTGAGATTTTAATTAACAAAGCAACCGTCGTCGCCTCATCACCAGGAATCTATAGAGGCGAAGTATGTGCAGTAACGGATGACCTATTCAATTGCGAATCGATCGTTGTCGAATTCACAACAGTTCAGGAAATTGAAGTCGAGCCAACGATCAAATCAGAACCAGAGGAACGCTCGACATATGTATCGCAAGTGAGTGAAAATATCGTAACAATTGTTGTTCTGAGCATCGTTGTTCTCCTTGTCACCATCCTTGGATGGAAGCGGCCAAAAGCTCCAGTCAAGTGGGAACAGCCGGTTACCTACGACAACACTGTTCCTGCTGCACCTGATCTTTCAATGTGGAACAGTTGAATCATTGTTCAAACGTGACAACGCATTTTCCTTTAGCACGTCCAGAGAATGACCGAGTAAAGGCTCCTTTCCACCCTGCGTTTTCGTCCTCTGAATGGAACTTCCAAATACCATCCAGTACCGGTTTGATGGTACCGCTATCCAAGAGTTCCGCAAGCGTGGTAAGGTCGGCTTGACTCGGTGAGAGAAAGAGATAATTCCAGTCAGCAGAATGCTTCTTTGCAGCCTTGTATTCCTTCCGCTTTTCCCTTCTTTTCAAGAAGAGTTTGAGAATCCATGCCGTGCCTCCAATCCTACGAATTTCTTCAAGAGTCGGCATTCCAGCAATGCTGACGATTCGTCCACCTTCTTTGACGACGTTTGCCATGCTTAGACTTTCATTGGTCGTATCAAAACAAACATCGAATTTGTCTTCAACATAGATCTCTTCGAAGTTTTTCGATTTGTAATCGAGAACAACATCAGCGCCAAGGGCCTCGCACAGATCTGCTTTCTCACCCGCTGAAGCGGTCGTTACTACCAATCCCGCCTTGAACAAATGCTTCGCCAACTGAATCGCCATCGTACCAACACCACCCGCTCCACCTGAAATGAAGACAGAATCTCCTTGTTTGAGATTGGCTGCATTTAGTGCTTGGAGTGCAGTCATACCAACAAGCGGGATGGAAGCAGCCTCCTCGAAGGTAAGGTTCGATGGCTTAACAACAACATTTGCTACGTTAGCGACGCAATATTCCGCCATAGCACCTCGATACCACGGAGTTTTCTTTCCATCATCTGCAGTACCAAACAATCGAGCGAAAACAGCTTGTCCGACTTCGAAGGAACCTCCAGCGTCTGCTTCAGCAATAACTCCAGAGACGTCGTAGGAAATGACATGAGGAAATTCAGCGACTGGACGTACCATCTTGAGATCGCCATTCAGAAGTGCTTTGTCAACTGGGTTGATTGCCGAGGCATGTACCTTGATGACAACATTTGATTGTGCATCAAATCCATGTGGGTAGGATACTGAGGTTTTCTTGAGTACATCAGGTGAGCCGTATTTACTGAATGCTATGCAGTCCATTGTTTTTCCATCAGGATGATTGGTCATGACTGTGCGATTGGAACGACGCACATAAACAGAAAAGTGGCACTACTGTTGTATTGTAACAATATTGTAACCTGTTCCTTCATAACAAAATGATACTTGGTTGCGTTATGAGTAAAGAACAGGCTCTACGAATGCAAACCATGTGTGAATCAGCACGAGGCAATGTGGAAGCGTTGTTGGTTCTCTTGTCCAAATCGAAAATGTTGAACATTCTCTACACAATGAATTGCAATCCAGAACCGATGCGCTTCTCAGCGATCAAAAAGCAAGTTGGCTCATCCTCAACAACCGTTGCAAGACGATTACGAGAACTTGAGGAACATGGCCTAGTCCGCCGTCAAGCGTATGCCACTGTCCCTGCAACCGTCGAGTACACCTTAACCGCTGAAGCGGTACTTCTTCAGCCAAGTCTTGAATCACTGTTCGATTGGGTCCTTAACCAGGCTGACAATGCTGTCTGAGATCAATCAGAACAATCTTCTCCGGGGAACCCCATACAAGCATCACAAAACATGTCCTGTAAGACATATTCAAGGAAGAGGAACATGAATAGAATTGAGACGACAAAGTGAATCAGACTCCATGTAAAGACATCATTGGAATCAAATTCAGGATTCGCAAAGGAAATCAACAAAATGACAAAATTGATTGGTACGCCGATCACACCGAGCCAAAACATGAACACGCCGAGGGCTTCGAACAGATTGTCATCATCGCATGTTTGAGAGCCAGAGGCATACCCGATAAATGCGAATATCGCACCAATGACAACCATCGCGATGAGGATTTGACAAAAGTTTCTGAATTGCAGATTTCCATCTGAAATCATCTGAACTCCCTCATCAGAGGAATCTCTCTCGCCTTCTTCTTCGAGAGAAACATCCTCATCCTCGTTATCGAGGTATCTTTGTTTCCATCGCTTCATGGCAGGTGATTTGGGTTGAAATCCCTCGAATTTATCTCCAGAATCGTCTGATTCTGCTTGGTCTTCAGCCATTGCTTTCTGCTAAGAATTTGAACCAATAAAGCATTCGCCGACCTAAAAGGGAACGGTTCCATATGCTTCATAGCCACAACAGTTTGCTTCGAAGTACTTCCAACCGATGTAACCTGCAAGGGCAATGAGCAAGATGTAGATCAGAATCTTTCGTTTTCTCAGAGATGGGTCCTCTTCAGAAACGACCGAATTAATCATCAGAACAGGAACGAGTACAACGATGCTACAACAAATGAGCCCAGGATTTGTGAACAAAAAGATGCCATTGATGAAAAAGAAAAACGACAAAACTCCATCCGGCAAACCATTCTGTGACGATGAACTCACAGGGATTCTTCTGCTATCCTCTTCCTGTTCCCAAAAGGCACTCTGCTCAGTCTCTTTTCGAAGTGGAGGTGGCGGGTCAAGTTTTTCCACGGTTCCACGACCATGACAACACGATTTGACCGTGTCGGTTATTTCACTTCGATAAGAGCGGTAGGAAGGCGTTTGCAGCCTTCTCACAAGCATTTGCAACATCATCGAGTCGCTGAAGGACACGATACATGTGCATGGCTGCGAGCGGTTGATCTTCACCGTTTGTGAACACGAATGCAGCAGCTTCTGCTTCAACGATATCGGCCTCATG
>JAAZUV010000134.1 GCA_018623995.1 Methanobacteriota archaeon | reverse complement strand
GGATTGATTTCCATTCGTTTCATTGCTCGGATCGGGTAGTTGTGTTCCATTGGTTGAACTCGATTCGTTCGTTGATTCGTTTGTCGTGTCGTTCGCTTGTGTTGTCGTGTTTGTTTGGTTGGTCGGATTTGGTTCCTGACAACTTGGGCAACATTCGCCCTCTGCAGCAGGTATTGTGGTCCATCCGTCAGGACAAGCATCACAGAACACATCACTGCAAGGATCTGTATCGTACTGACAACTGCCATCATCTTCTGTTGCCTCAGCATCAAAGTTTGTAGCCGTGCTATCCGTACATCCGAGAATTGGTTCGAGTGGATATTCACACGAGCCATCGTCTTCTGTCGCCGATGCATCAAAATTCGTTGCTGTTGGATCGGTGCAACCGTACACAGGAGTCACGTCAACTTCAGCGTCAAGCTCGATGACCGTCACGGAATGTGCATCCACAGAAAGCGTTCCGCTTTGCATCAAGGAAGAACCAAAACGGACAATATCGTTGCTTGCAAATCCATTGACGGTTGTTGGCGCTCCACGGTTGAGAACAACGGACATGACTTGGTCTTCGTGTGTCATGTTGTAGACTAGAAGGTTCGACATTGCTAATCGAGTGCTGTATTCACCACGTTGTAAGGCGATGGAGTCAGAACGCAATTTGCCAAGTTCAGAGATGTTCTCAAACAATTGAGATTCCATCGAACTCCACGAGCTGGCGTTTCGGTACATGTGACGGTTGTCAGGGTCTGCACCACCGTATTCCCCATATTCATCACCATAGTAGAGCAATGGAGCACCCGGCGTGGTCAAAAGCCACCCATAGGCTTGCAAAGCAGCATTGTACGCGGATGCATCACCAGGCTGTCCCGGAAGACCATCCTCTGCCCATTGGTTGAATGCATCATTGGTGCCAGTATCTGCTCGACTGGTCAATCGAGGAACGTCGTGACTACCAACATAGGGCACCATAATCGAACCATCGAGGTATTGATCCTGACTTCGGTTGGTCCAATAATCGAGATGCATGTAGTTCTCATTGCCTGAAACGAACACGTTGTCAACAACGGCATGATACAACACGAAGTCTGCTTGGCCATCCAATCCATCTGGACCCATGTACGCATTGATTGTACCGTACTGTTCTTGATTGTCCACGAGTGAGTGACCTGCCCATCCCATGGCAGTCTCACCTTTGAGGTAATAATCGGTTCCAACTGTTTCGAAGCGTTCGTTCACCTGAGCGACCAAGTTTCGAGTCGCCAAATCTTCGACGTGTTTGACCGCATCAATCCGTAATCCATCGAGATCGTAGGTTTCCAGCCACCACAATGCATCATCAATGAATTGCTCAGAGGCATCTCGGATCTTCCAATTCACATCCGGCATGTACGAGGTGAATTGGCAATCAAGTCGGTGCTCTGTCCAGTCACAGTTTGCACTACCACAGATACAACCAGCATTGAACCACTCAGGATTGTCCTCGTAGTATGTGTGCTGCTCATGGACGTGGTTAACAACAAAGTCCATCATGACACGAATGTCATGGTCATGAGCTGCTTCGACCAATGCATGAAGTTCCTCTGCAGTTCCCAACTTCGGTTCAACACCTCGAGGCTCTGTTGGCCAATAACCGTGGAAAGCAGAAACGTCGTGCACACCATCTGCCGCTTTACCCGTTCCATTGGCTGCTGTGTTGAATGGTGAGAGCCAAAGCGCTCCCACGCCCAAGTCATCAAAATAACCGGATTCAATCATTTGCGTCACACCTGCAAAGTCACCACCCTGCCAATCTGCCCCCTGTGCAGCACCGACCATGGGCTCATCATTCGAGGTATTTCCATTGACGAAACGGTCGGTCATGACCATGTAGATGAGTGCATCTTGCCACTCGAAATCAGCAGCTGGTCCTGTCCAGAATGGAACGAGTAAATCGTAGGCAGGATTTCCATCAACATCAAATCCATCGATTTTCAGTGAATGTTTCCCATCTTCCAATCCACTCACATCGTAGGTCCAAGTGAGTTGTTGGGCATCCCAAACGGCTCCGGTGATTGCAGAAGGCGTACCACTGAAGGCTGCTCCTGATGAGCCAGGATGATACGTGACAACCAGAGATTGTGCAACAAGTTCAGCACTGAAGTGGGGACGGGTATGATCTCGTACACGGACAAGAGAATTTTCGATATCGCCACAATACGAACGCTCAGGATTCATTGGATCGAAGATGTATTGTCCATCAACAATGAACTTGTAACAATACAATCCTTCCTGAAGATCGACCTCAGCGCTCCAAATACCATTTTGTTCCGTCATCGGAACTGGATTGCTCCAATTCCATTCACCAACAACGGATACCTCGGTTGCAAAGCCCTTGAATGAGAACGATGTCATTGGAGAGGCTGTATGCGAGGATGCGCGAACATCGTTTGACGAAAGTGGAGAAAAGACGACAAGAATCATCATCAAAATCAAGAGTCGTGCAGCTGTTTTCATTCCTGAACCTCCGTGTGCTGAGGTTGCTTGAACAACGAATTCGCTGTGTCAACCAAATCATCGATGTGCTTGCATAAGAACGAGCGAACAAACTCGTTCGCAGGATTGTGGTAGGCATCTAGTGGTGCACAATGCTGCTGCAGTTCACCTTTGTCAAGAATCGCAATTCTATCCGCAAGCGTCATCGCTTCGATTTGATCGTGTGTGACGTAAATGGTCGTCGTTCCAAGTTCATCGTGCAAGCGACGAATCTCATTCCTCATTTGGTGTCGCAATTCCGCATCGAGATTGGAGAGTGGTTCGTCCATTAGGAGAACCTTTGGCCGTCGAACCAAAGCTCGACCAAGTGCAACACGTTGCCGTTGGCCACCACTCAACTCCTTCGGTTTCTTGTCGAGGTGATCGTCCAGTTCCAATAAGTGGGCAATTTCTTTGACACGGTTCGAAATCTCCTCAGCCTCCAGTTTCTCAGTTCCCTTCATCATCCTTAGTCCGAATGAGAGGTTGTCACGAATCGACATGTGTGGATACAGTGCGTACGATTGGAACACCATACCTAGACCACGTGCTCCAGCAGGAAGATGATTCACCTTCATGCCATCAATCCGGATGTCACCTTCTGTGACGTCCTCTAAGCCAGCAAGCATCCGTAGAGTCGTTGACTTTCCGCATCCAGACGGGCCAAGAAGAACCAAGAATTCCTTGTCTTTGATGTCCAATGACAAGCCCTTCACAGCTTGGAACCCATCATCGTACTGTTTGTTCACGTTCTCAAATTCTACGCTTACCATATGCTCACCCTTTGACGCCACCTGCCGATAATCCATCGATCAAGAATTTCTGGAAGAAAAGGAACAACAGCGCAACTGGTAGGCTCACGAGCAAACTGGCTGCTGCAAAATCACCCCATGCTTGACCTGTTGAGGAAATAAGCGAAGCCAATCCAACAGGCAGCGTGTACATATCGTTCGAAGTGTTGAACGTTAAAGCAAGCAAGAACTCGTTCCATGCGGCCAGGAAGCTAAACAACGCTGTCACGGCAATGGCTGGAGTTGATAATGGTAGCACTACTTTTGTGAACACCTGGAATTGATTGCACCCATCGAGCGCAGCAGCCTCCTCAAGCTCACGCGGTATGGTATCGAAGAATCCTTTCAGCATCCATACGCACAATGGTAAAGCTGTTACACAATAGGCAAGAATGAGACCCAAGTGTGAGTTCAGAAGTCCGAGCGTCTTCATGACCAAGAAGTACGGAACGAGAATAATAATTCCAGGGAACATTTGCACCAACAGGAACGAGAACATCGAAACATCGCGCCCGGTGAATTTGTAGCGACTGAACGCATAACCAGCAGGTATCGCAATGAACAGACCGAGAAGGGCTGTCCCAATACTCACGATGAGCGAATTTGTCAACCATGTCCAGAACGAATCTCCGTTGAGAATTTTTGAGAAATGTTCCGTCGTAAATGAATCACCAATCTGACCACCGAGAGCATTGCCTTCAGAGAAGGCGATATCGATGATCCAGATCAATGGAATCACAGTGATAGCAACGAAATGAAGCAACGTGATGTGGGTTGAAGTGGCATGGAATTTCTTGGACAATGCCGCATTTCGCATCAAACCGTATTCAATCGCTGAATCAGACAGTTTCCTCGAGGTCCAAACTGTCACAGGTCGTCCTGATAACCAGAACAGCGTCAACCCGGATGGAATCAGGCTCCAACAGTGAATCCAAATGTTGAACACTGTCAATTCAGTTCGCAAGAGACGGTATACGGCGATCCCGAGTAGAATGGCACTTAAGACCAGACTGAGGTTTCTACGAGCTTGGTCGTTGACGCTCGGAAGCGATGCTCGAAGAGCCGCAAAAAGAAGGCATGATACGATTCCAAGAAGAAGCAAATCCGATTCAGCCCGAAGATAATCCACTGTCAGAAGC
>JAAZUV010000025.1 GCA_018623995.1 Methanobacteriota archaeon | reverse complement strand
TCTCTCAATGTGTATCCCGCCTGCAGGCGGACTCTTTGGAAGCCCTGTTACCGGTGCAGCATGCAACAGTGGCGTCGGTGCGCAGATCACAACATTCGAACATCGAACTGAATTTGTCCTGCAAGGATACTCTGGTTCTGCAGATTATCAATTCGGTCAAGAAATGGAATTGATCGATCTTGACGATGGGACTGTGGATTCACTCTGGAGCGATGCAGCCGGTAAAGTGGGAATTGTTCGAGGTGGAAACAGCATCGATGGAAACACTGGAATCTACATCAAGGCTGCTGAAAATGGACTCGCAGGAATTTTGAGAATCAACAACCAATCCAACTGTGGACAGATTGTGGCTGACGACTGCATTCCAATCTTCAAATCCATTCGTGTTGACGACATGAAAGCTGCGAACAGTGGCTCGATTCCAGAAAACATACCATTCATTGCGGTTTCAAACAACACTGGAAACCAGATGCTTGAATTGGCTGCACAGGGAGCCTTCCTTCGTTTGTTCTCGGACGTTGATAATGCCGGAGAACTCTCGGTCAGTGTCCCATGCGGTACGCTCTACGGAAAGAGTGAGGATCTCATCATCGTAGGAGCCCATCACGATACGGTGTATCATGCTCAAGGTGCAGTCGACGACACATCAGGAACTGCGACTGTCCTTGAGATGGCTCGTCAAATCGCCATGGTTGCCAACCAGAGCGGTACACCAGAATACACCATTCGATTTTGCACCTGGGGCGGAGAAGAGGAAGGACTGTGGGGGAGCAAAGCGTATGTTGGCGCCAATGCAAATGAACTCGCCCGTAATCTACGATTGTACATCAACTTGGACATGAACCACGTCGATATTGACATTTCAAACAGAGGAAATTCTTTGAGATTCTTTTCCAATTCCGCAAAAGACATCAACGCTATGAAAGATGTCCTTGATGTCATAGAAAAGGACCGTCCCGATTTATTTCCAAAATACTCGGTTTCAACCGGCCTTTTGGCTGGTGAGAAAGGGGAGCCCGATGGCATGCCTTACAACTCTGACCATGGCCCATTTGTCTACGACCTTCCTGACGGAGTGACGGGAAATGCATTGGTTTGCTATGGTTCAGGTTCCTATGAGTACCACACCTATGCCGATACAATGGACCGTTTTAATGAAGAATCACTCGGCGTTTCTGTCATCGCTTATGGAACCTACATCCGTCACCTCGCTTGGCCCGTCTTTGAATGAGCGTTGAGTTCAAGAAGGCGACGTTGGTGGATAGGCCATGGTAAAACCAAGCGCACACGCTTCGCACATCTTGGTTGCTTCAAAATCAGAAGCCGTACAGATTTCAGAGAAGATTGGCAAACTCAAGGATTTTGAGAAACTTGCTCGAAAGAAATCCACCTGTCCATCGTCCCAACGTGGCGGTGATCTCGGGTGGTTCCGAAAAGGAAACATGGTTCGTGAATTCGAGGAAGCAGTTTGGAGCACACCACTCAAAACGGTCTCAACCCCCGTCAAGACCCAATTCGGCTATCACCTGATTTGGGTTCATGAGCGAGATGAGGAGTGATTTCGATGCCTATTTCCGTTGGCTTGGACGATTATCTCGTTCATGGTATACACGGATTTTACGATGAGGAACACTCCAAACCTCAGCCCTTCAACATATCAATACGAGTCGACCTATCGAATCGTGTGGTGGATGGACAACTTGGCACCACTGTCGACTATGCGCAACTGCAAGAAGCCATTGACAATGTTGTGTTGCACTCTCCCCCAACACGTCTTTTGGAAACAATGGCACAGCGTATCTCTGAACAGATTCAACATTCCGAGAATGTCGATACTGTGTTCGTTCGGATTGAAAAACCAGAAGCACCATTGCCACACCCAGGCGGCTTGCCTTACATCGAGTACACATGGAATCGCTGAATTCAACCCTTGACAAAAGGGAGGATTCAAAGCCTTCATGCCCCAAGGTCGAACATGGATTCTCCAAGCCGAGTGTACGTTCCCTCCGTTCTTGAAGCGGATGGAAATGCGATCGGAATGGGGTGTTTTAGCACCGAGAAAATTGCTTGGGAAGTGATGAAAACCTTCCTTGGAAAAAGCGAACAAATGAATCTTGAACAAGCAACCATCATCGCTTGGGATGTCGATGTGGTTGGTGAGGAAGGAATGACTGTTCTGACCAAACTCGAAGGGAAAATATGTCCCGTCTGCCAGAGAAGAACGTTTTGGGTTGACCTCGAACATCTCTCAGCCTTGTGCTACGGATCGCAATGTTCTGCATGGATTGAACAGAGCACCGTCGATCCTGAACTCATTGACTGTGGTTGGCCTCCTCTCCGCTTCCTCAAACAAGTCAAAGAGATTGAGGAAGCGTACAATGAATTGCGAACGATTGGAGCAGATGTCCTTGCTTCAGTCGATGAGCATCCTGATACTGCAACTCAGGAATTGTATCGTTCGACCTACCAAACCAATGAATGATTACATCTCTTCGATGGGTGTGATTCCAAGTCCTTCAAGACCAGAGCGCATGAGTTCACGTGCCATCTGGCTGATGGCAAAGGCGAATCCGTCGACTTCGTTCTCTTTAACGACAGGACAGTCTCGGTAAAATCCGTTGTAAGCATTGGCAAGCTCAAGCATGTGTAGAGCAAACAGGTGTGCTTTTTGTTCACGAACGGAACGCTCGAGAACATCATTGTGTTTGCACATCAAACGCAACAATTCAACCAAACCTTCCGGCATTGCATCGACGCTTGGGCGTTGAATTGGAGAGGCTGGAAGAGCATCTGCACGCTTCGAAATTGAGCATGCTCGTGTGTGAGCATACATGATGAAGGGCGCAGATCCTGCTTCAAAGGCAAGTGCTTCCTCCCATCGAAACGTGAAGCCTTTTTCCGGACTGACCTTGATGATGTTGAATCGAACGGCTGCAGTACCGACCGCTTCGGCAATCTTCGCAACCTTATCATCATCGTATTCAGGACGAAGTTCACGAACGACTGCAGAGGCTTGTGCATGAGCTTCTTCCAAGAGGTCGTCCATGAACACAACATTGCCTTGTCGCGTACTCATCTTACCCTCTGGTAGTTTGATGAACGAATAAAACAAGACTTCTGGTCGCTTTTGTCCAAGTTCTTCAAGCGTGAGCCCAACTTGCTTTGCTTGCAGTTTGTGGTCTTCACCAAGGACGTTGACAAGTCGATTGGATTCACCCCACTTCCACATGTGGTAAGCAACGTCACGCGTTGCATAGAGGCTTGAACCATCTCCTCTTCTATAGAAGAATTCAGTCTTTCCTTTTAGTCCACGTTGGCCGAGATCGAGGAAACCAGCGCCGTTGTCTGCGGTGTCAGAAATCTCCAAGCGATCCAGGGTTTCCATAAGTCTGGAGACTGTGCCATCCACGACAAATCTGGATTCCTTCGTAAACGTGTCATAGGAGATTCCGAGGCGTGAGAGCGTGGCAAGCATACCTTCCAGTACGGGGGTGTATGCTGCTTCAAACGATTCCAACACACCGACATCGCCATGCTCACTTGCATGAACCAATGTTCCAATTTCCTTCTCAATCTGGGCTTTTCGTTCTTCAACAGCATCCTTTCGGAGGATTTGAGCTGCTTGATACCATCGAACACGTTGATGATCTGCCTTTGTGAGCCACCTCTCCGATGGAGGTTCACGTTCAGAGAGAAGTTCGTTGACATCATCCTCAGATAGATTGTCGAGTGCCCAAGCAAGGACACCGACTTGTTTCCCCATGTCATCGACGTAGTACTCTGCTCGAACATCATCGCCATGAAGTCGGTGCAAGCGAACAAGCGTATCACCAAGGATGGCGTTTCGTGCACGACCAACGTGAAACGGTCCGTTCGGATTGGCTGAAGTGTGTTCCAGAAGAACCGTCTCTCCAGTTCGTCCCGAATTTTCGAGAGCAGAGCCAATCTGTACTTGATTCGAGAGGACTGCGTCCGCGAGCCATTCAGGGTTGGCAGTGAAATTCAGATACCCATTCACAGAAGATACGCTGGCCAATGCATCCAGTTGAGGGAACAATCCTGCAATTTCATCTGAAATCGCCTGCGGTGCTTTTCTCAAAACTGAGGCGAATGGGAAACAAGGAAGGGTCAAATCGCCTTGACTTGCTTCTCGACTCGGTTGCAGTAAGGATTCCCAAGCATCCTTGGCAACACCCATCTCGGAGAGAATCGATTCGAGATGAGGAGAAATTGTTGCCTGAAGAATCTTCATCGAAACGCCTCACATCATTGGGTAGCGAAGGATTGCGGCCAAGCCACCGAAGCCATGTGCAAGTTGCGCTCCTTCCTCAGTATCGATCGAAATAAAGGCGATTTCACTGTTGGATTTTGCAGACATTTCACTCAGAACATCGATCAAAGAAATGTTTGAGATTTCCTTATGTGAGTCATTACCTACTCCACAGGAGGGGCATTCTGGGAGTTCTTCAGTACGAGAGATTGAAGCCGTCCATGCATGGCCACATCCACCACATTCGATTTCAACCGAATTCTTTCGCATGCTTTCTGAAATAAGGAGTGTATCAACCGCACCTTGTTCAAGCGCTTTTCGAATCATCATTTCACCGTAGGTCGCACGTGGTTGAGCCTTGATCAATTCAGCAAGGAAGCGATTCATGATTTGTCGCTCAGCATCCAATTCGATTTCACCCATCAGGGCTCCAGCGTTGTCGACCAGTTCACGTACCCCAGACTCGTTTGAATAGCCGACATCGAAATGGGTCTTTGCAATCTTCTTTGCAATCTCATGATGGAAGTATTCGTTTCGAACAACGTAATCTTTGGTTGCGCCCGGTCCACCGATGATGATGGCCTGAATGTTCTCAAGGTTCGGAAGCCAGTACGAACAAGCGTGCTCCGTGGCTCGCTTGAAGAAGTTGTGGGCTGCTTCCTCAATCAGCCGCTCGAAACGTTGAGCCGACTGACCACCTTGTCGGTGCTTGCCCATGATGTTGGAAACCAAATGTTCCTGGACGTGGATGCGCTTGCCTGAAGCAATACCATAAGCAGCCTCAGATCGGTCGATAACAAACAAGCCGTAGGATCGTTTATCGACGAGCATGTCCTCCAACTGTGTTAATTCAAAGGACGAGTCGCAGCGATAACGGAACGAAAGCAGAGCTTGTGGTGGATCATCGATGACAACCGTTGTTTGGCGAGTCTTGTTGTTTCCAACGATGATGGCTCCGGTAAACAAAGCAATACCACGTTCACCTGCATTTTTGAACCGTGAGAGTGAAGAGATTGCAGATTCGATTGCACCTTGGACGTTCTTTCGAGTGGATTTGGATTTGATGTTGGCAGCCTGCCCGTGCTCGTTTTGGAGGAGTGAGCGAGCATCGCTGATTTGTCGGTCCGGTGGAATAATGACCGTTACAAGTTCAGTTCCAAACCCCTTCATTTCACGAAGGTCCTCAAGCGCAAGTTTGAGACGGAGCCTTCTCGCTGCAAGTTCACCATCGTCCGACAACGTTTGACCCCCTGTCTGTTGGGGTCGGACCAAGGGTTTTCAACTCTCGCCTTGGATTTGATAGGACAAGCCATAAGAAACGCCTTGTCGAGGCGTTTCTATGGTCGCACCAACCATCATTGCACTGGGAGGTTCACTGCTGTATGGCGACCATGATGTCAAGACGTGGCTTGGACAACTCCGACAGACCATCGTCCACCTCGAGGGCAATGGTCGAAAAATTGGCCTCGTGGTTGGTGGTGGAAAACCCGCACGAGAAGGCATAACGTTGGCGAAGGATTTGATTTCCGACCGCTTTAAGCTCGATGAAATTGGGATCGCAGCCACACGGTTGAATGCAACTGTCTTGCAAACCATGTTGGCAGAAATAGGCTGCAACGTCGCAGATGTTGTACCAACAACAACGGATGATGCAGCGAGTTTGTTCGAACGTTACAATATCGTGGTCATGGGCGGAACAAAGCCAGGCCATACAACCGATGCTGTGAGTGTTGCATTTGCACGTGATGCTGGATCAGCTCATGTCATCATAGCGACCAATGTTTCGCACGTCTACACAGCAGACCCACGCACCAACGACGATGCTGAACCTCTTGATACACTCACGCTCAAAGAACTTCAAAACATCACGGGCAAGGAGGCGCTTCAACCAGGACAAAGCGCTGCAGTCGATCCAATCGCGGTCAATTGGGCAATTGAGTGTGGGTTGAGAATTGGCGTTCTTGATGGACGTGACATCCGTCGGATTGAAGATGCATTGGAAGGACGCCCATTCGAGGGAACCTTGGTTCAACCGGAGTGATTTGATGGTCGATGCATCCGCTGTAAAGCAGAAAGTCAAGAACATGCCAAAACGCTCGAAAGCGATGGCTCATATCCCATCACACAAGCATTGTCGCGTGTGTGGCATCGATATTTCAGCGAAAGCAGAAGAGCGCGTCTGCAAAAACGAAGATTGCGTCACTAAGTACGAAAAGGATGAGAAAAACAAGCAGCGTATGCGATTGTGGATGTTGGTTTTCTTCACACTCTTTGCAGCGCCTTACTTGATAGCTGTCTTTATGCGATTGATGTGAACTTATCTCGAACGGTGCCAACCTTCAGGCAAGACAAGTGGATCAACCACTTCCGCAGCCTTGACTTTACGGACGACTTCCAAACGAAGCGCATCAAGTCCAACGTTTTCCAAAGCACTCATCGTTGGCCGACCTTCATCATCGAGCAACAGCGGTAACTTTGGTTCGCCTTGCGAACCGTTGTTTCTCCATCGCTCTTCGGATTCTTTGACAAAGTCCCAATCGCTTGGCAGTGGTTTTAATGCATCAGCCTTTGAGCTCACAACCATCAATTCCGTACCAGGCAGGAGTCGTTCTACATCTTCCAAGAGATTCATCTGGTCTTGCCACGACATGCCACAAGACTCGGTCCGATCAATCAGGAACAGGACCAAGCTTCCAATGTGCTCCAGAGCCGCAATCGCTTGCAATTCGATGGAATTTCGTTCGTGCATTGGCCGGTCGAGCAATCCTGGTGTGTCCACCATCTGATGTTGGAGGCGGCGCTGAGTAAAGTGGCCAATGTGAATCTGTTTTGTTGTAAATGGATAATGATTCACTTCCATGTTTCCAGACGAAAGGGCACTGATGAAGGCAGACTTACCGACGTTTGGAGCACCACAAACAACGATGACAGGCAAGCTGCTATCGATTTGTGGAAGGGCTTTCAGAATCTCACGTGACTCATTGAGCCATTTCAAAGAGGGACCAACACGACCCATGATCGAACCAATTCGCCCGTAGGCTTCTCTTCGCGCTTCATGCATCAATTCGATTCGGGCCGTTCGGATGATCTTCCGATTGTTTTGCGTTGCAATACGTTGGACTTGTGAGGCACCCCATTGCAACATCGACAAATGATGTCGATAATCATCCGTACCTACACACGCCTCAATCATAGCGACATCGAATTGAGGTGATTGATCGAGAGAAGGCCACGTCTGAACCGTTTCAGTCAACATGGTATGAATGATGTCCGCAGCAGTTTGGACCATACGCGTCATTTGTTTTCGAGTACGAAAAACACGGTTTGGGTCCTCCACACGGTCTGCAGCCTTACGGGCACGTGAGAAGGCCTTGTCGAGAACTTCGTCCTCGAACAACACCGTTGGCAACTGCCTCCACGTGACTTTCATGGGAACCCCAAATCAAGCGGAGCGCCAACACTTCAAGAACCCCTCACCCTGTTCAATGCATCAAGAAAGAAATTGCACATGGTTATGTAGGGTCGCCATCCAGAGAACATCATGCCGAAAAAATCGAACAAGGTTGACCTTCCTGATTGGGCCATTGGATTGTGGAACGACTTGGGGTCTCCTTCGCTTGACAAACTCCAAGGTGTTCACAGCGGTGATTTGCTCGAGCGTCGAAACGGTTTGCGACGTGACGATTTAATCGAGATTCTCATCGATGCACGGGCATTGCTACCAGACTCCGACCCATGGGTTCGTGGCCGGTTGATTTCCTCAGGGAAAACAAGCCTCGAAATTCTCGATGGTGACGGCATCCAGAGATTCATCGCCCGAGACACAATTGTCCAAATCGTTCTGGTTGCGCACACGCGACCTGCCTACATCGACGATAAGGAACTCCTTGCATTTGAGCGAGAGGACATGAAGCGTCGCTCGACCCTTCACGAAAAGGTCGAGAAAGAAACAACTGGAAACGACGATGCACATCTCTGGGGATGAAAGCATGGACGTCCCACAAGGATGGTCGATTCAAGAAAACCACCTTATGCGGGAATATTCATTTGAGAACTTTGCTGAAGCCAAAACCTTCATCGATGCTATTAGCGAAATTTGTGAACATCAAAACCACCATGCTGACCTCCACTTTGGCTGGGGATACGTGGTTGTCGAACTGACGACACACGACGAAGGAAAGGTGACATCACTCGATATCGATGTTGCAAAAGCCATCAACGCTCTCGAGGGATGATCATGCCAATCGATCCTAAAGGACGTGAAGCACCTGGTTACGACCGACATGTATTCATTTGTGGCCATGAGCGCCCTGAAGGCGCAGCACGGCCTTCATGTCGAAACCGAGGCAGCCTTGAGTTGCTCTCCAGAATCAAAGCTGCTGCCAGAGAAAAGGGATTGTCCAACATCCGAATTCAGAAGTCAGGATGCTTGGACTTCTGTGAAAATGGAATTGCATGCGTGGTTTATCCAGAAGGCAACTGGTATCGATTGAACACTGAAATTGACATCAAGTCGTTCATTAAAAACATCATAGACGGGACAATCGATTCCGCACTTCTGATGGATTTTGAAGCGTAATCACAGCTTGACCGGCCGTGTTGCACCACAGGCTTGGCACTTCAACAGCGTTGTTCGGTCTTGCTTGATGAAATGTGTATCTGGTGCGCCACATTGGCTGCACTTGATGTACGTGTTGACATAGCCAACGATGGCTTTCTTCAAACGCTTTGGAGGGATTCGTCCCTTGAAACGTGCACGTGGACCATCGCGGGAACCAGATGTACCCAGTTCGTTGAGAATGTATTGATACACGTGATTGTCGTCACGATCCATCATTCCTACAACTTCAGTAAAGTTACGGAGAATGGTGTTTGAACCTTCGATCATGATCTGAGGTTCAGGCAAGCGCCATCGTGCACGGGATGAAATATCCTCGGGAATGTTATCACGTGCCCGGTTCAGCAACGTCTCATAATCAAAGTCGCTCATGATGCCTCCTGACACCCCTTTCTCTTCAAGTCTTTGATGAAAAATATCCAAAGCCTTCATGGAGGTAAGCATGTTCGCTTAACACGATAACATGACACTGAGTATTGAAGAGTTGAAGACCATTGTTAAGAATCTTCGAAAAGATGGACTCAATTCGCAACAGATTGCGGATGAATTGTCGCTTTCCCAGGATACCATCCAATGGCTCCTTACCGATTCGACCTCAGAACGACCAACAGACGTACGTGTCGGATGGAGGACCATTGGTGTTCGACCTGCGCGCATTACTGCCATTGGCGAGATCATGGCAGATGTTGTCATCGAAGAGGTCGAAGCCGTGGACACTGTGGTTGGCATCTCCATCAATGGAATTGCCTTCGCACACGAGGTAGCACAATCGCTCGATGTAGAGGTTGCTATCCACCGTAACGTCGATGGCGAGCCTGGTGCAGGCGCACTGTCCAACAAGTACGGCCAAGTTGGTGGCGGCAAGAAAGTCGTCATCATTGACGATGTTTTGTCAAGTGGAGTGACAATGAGCAACACGATTGCCGCCATTCGAGCGGCTGGTGGCGAGGTCGTACTCGCACTGGTTCTCGTCAACAAAACCGTTCGCAATGAAGTCGATGATGTTCCGCTGCGCGGGTTGATTCGAGCCGTACCAGTCTGAGGTGAGTTCATGCATTGGTCGGATGTTGTCGCACAACGGCTCTCCGAACGAGGGCAAAAGCACATCGTTTCGACCGGCATTACGCCGAGTGGTGAATTCCACATTGGCCATCTCCGTGAGATATTGACTGGCGACATGATCGCCAAAGCTGCAAAGAAGGCAGGACTTGATGTCGAATTCGTCTTCATTGTCGATAGTGCGGACCCCCTACGAAAGGTCTACTCATTCCTCGATGATTCCTATTCAACATACATCGGCCACCAGCTCAAGCAAATACCGCCCCCAAACGCGGAGGGTCGTCCTGATATGGAGCGCTTTGATCAAGGCATTTCTTACGCTGACCATTTCCTTGAACCGTTCAGACAAGCCCTCGAGCAAATCGACGTTCGACCAAGGTTCATCGACAACTACGAAGCGTATGCAGATGGGAATTTTGCAGAAACGGCTCGAATTGCTTGCAACAATGCAGACAAGATTCGTGAAATCATAGAGCGTGTTTCGAGTCGTGAACTCTCAGATGATTGGTTTCCTTGGAATCCAATCGATTCGAAAGGCTCCATCGATGGAATCCGTGTGACTGGATGGAACGACCCAATCGTATCCTGGATCGATGCAGAGGGCAACGAAGGTACAAGCGATGTGACAAAGGGAGAAGGGAAGCTTCCATGGCGTATCGACTGGCCAGCAAAATGGGCTTGGATTGGCGTCACAATGGAACCGTTCGGAAAGGACCACGGTGCTGCTGGAGGTTCGTACGATACTGGGAAGGAGATTGTCGAATTGTTTGGAAAGGCAGCTCCTGTCGACCTCACCTACGAATGGATCAGTTTGCGTGGTCAAGGTGCAATGTCATCCTCATCGGGCAATACCATCGGCCCATTGGAGGCTCTTTCCCTCGTACCGCCTGAGATTCTTCGCTACCTTGTCGCCTCAACAAAACCCAACAAAGCGATTGAGTTTGATACGGGCATGGGACTTGTCAATTTAGCAGATGAATTTGAACGAACCACTGCTCGAGATTTCTCTATAGAAATGCAAAAAGAGGGCTTAAGCAGGCGGCAAACGGTCGCTATCGAGGATGCGAAAACTGCACTTGAGTTGTCACTCATATCTCCGCTCGAAGAAACATCGAAGGTCACCTTCCGTCATCTTGCCATGCTTGCACAAACAAAATCCAATGACGAAGATGTTTGGAACTCACTCGGTCTCGCAGGCAACGTCGCTCAATCGATGATTGACCGACTCGATCGGATGCGAACGTGGATTCAATCCCGACATTTCCCCGATGAACTGCGCATTACCATTCTCGAAGAACCCGATGTGGAGGCTGTCGGACGTTTGGACGGTGAGAATCTCGCTATCCTACCAACACTCGTTGAGGCTCTTGAGGCATGCGAGTGGGATGCTTCGAGCATCCAATCTACGATTTCTAACGCAGCGAAGTCCCGAGACATGTCACCACGGCATGCCTACAGAGCACTCTACCTCTGCATCATGGGTGCGGAACGTGGACCGCGATTGCCGACAATTCTTACGGAACTGGACCAATCAACCATTGTGAACTTGCTACGTGCATGTCTTGAAGAAAGCGTAGAACCTTGATGTTAGCACTCTCTTGACCCTAAGAGTTGAAAAGAGGTCGGACCATCTCAACAACATGGCAGGCGTCTTTTGTCCGACGTGTGAAGCAGGTGTCGAAGCTGCAGCGAAGTTCTGTCTCTCCTGTGGCCACGATTTGACAATTCAAGGTCCAATCACTTCAACAGGCCATGACTTGAACCAAATCAAGGAAGTGATTCGTCATCGAGAGGATCTTTCAATGGCCGAAAAATTCGATATGATTGCTCGTGTCGAGGAGGGTGCGAATCCAATTACAATGGGTATCGCTGCTGCAGCAGATGATGGTGAACATTTCGACATTGGTCAAGCGTTCGAAGGTGCAGGTGAAGATATTTCAACACTCAGGAAACATGAATTTGGACAATCACCTGCTGCCAATGCTGCCGTTCGTGCAGTTGTAAAAGGAACAACCGGATGGGACATGATCAAAGCAGGAACATTGGACATGTCCGATGGCATGTTTCGAGATGCGATGAACCATGGAATGGACGCATCGACACACATTCACGATGTGGCGAGTGGAGAGCACGAAGGAATTGATCCAGATGCTATGCGAGCCATTCCCGTGTTGAAACCACCGAAGCGAAGTTTTTGTCCAAAGTGTGGCTCAGACATCCACAACAACACCATGTTGCAATGGAGGAAGTGGCGTGAATCATCCTCCGACGTTGTTTCAATGCAAATGGAAGCTGCAATGGAAACTGCTCTCATTGAAGTTGCAAGTCATTACGTCAACGTGATTCAGGCACTCAAGGACGAGCGCGATGATGCTGTTGCTCGTGCTGCAAAAGCCGCTGCTGATGGTAACGAAGATGCGCTACGAGAGAAACTTGAGTCCGAAATCCGTGCTGAACTCGAAAAGGAATTCAAAGCAGATGGCAAATCGAAGTCTTCTGCGAAGCCTGAACCAAAGAAGAAATCGGAGCCAAAGAAAACACAATCCAAAGCCAAGAGTAAGCCCAAGTCAGGTGGTCTCTTTGGTGCTAAGCGTCCAAAGAAGACGTACGAGGGCGAGCCAGGAGGAAAAGCGGATTGGTTCCTTGAAGAAGCGCTTGATACGGTGTACGATCCGCACGGTACCGGAAAAGCAGTGAAAGCGGCAACCATTTTGGCTCGCTCTTCCGATGGAAACGTGCGTGTTCGAGACGTCGTGCGAGCCTATGCACTCCAAGGCCGTGATGGAATAAGTGAACTTGCTTGGACAAGCCCAATCACTGAGTATCTCATCGAAGCGTTCGATGCGTGCTGATTCACAGGAATTTTGAACTCAAATCGAGAACATAACGGATCCCGATAACAAATAACACTGCAACAAACAGTTGCATAATCCGCTGCTCAGATACCTTGGCAATACCGAATCGAGCGCCAAAGTTCGCTGCGACAATGACGACGATTGGTAGGCTAAGTATCAACCAAAGATTAGAGGCGAGCACATCCACTTGGCTTTGATCCAGTGCTACGAAGTGTGTGAGAATTGAAATTGGTAGAACCACCATCATGATGTGAAGGCTGGTACCTATCGCTTTGCGTGATTCTAAACCTCCATATGTACGCAGTACAGGAACGTAAATTGCACCAGCCCCAATGGCCAAGACGGAAGAAAGTAGACCTCCTGAAGCCAC